>CAYZOE010000004.1:0-104780 GCA_964479805.1 uncultured Pseudoalteromonas sp.
AATTTCAGGCATAAAAAAACCCTAACCAAACGGTTAGGGTTATATAAAAAGTGGTACCAGTGGGCGGACTTGAACCGCCACGCCCGAAGGCAACGGATTTTGAATCCGTCATGTCTACCAATTCCATCACACTGGCATAATTTTTCTTTGATCTTCTAACCAAGAGAAAATAAAGAAAAACCACTTTGAGCTCGGGCTTTTTTCTATGCCCTCGTCTCTATGCAAAACACTATACAAACATCCCCTAGTGGGGGCAAGCAATTTTTTTATAGCTCCATTTAACTGCTGATATTTTAATCGCTTAACTTTTATAAACAGCAATTTCGCCATTTTGAATAGCTTTGTGTAAAATAGTTGCATTATTTACTTATTTAAGTGTTGGCTAAGATGTCTGAATTTCCTCGCGCTGGATTAATGCGCCGACTTGCTTCTTTAATGTATGACGGCTTAGTCGTGATCGCATTCGCTATGCTTACTACCGTAGCTTACCTACTAATTATTCAGGGTTTTATCTCGTTAGGTATGATTTCATTAGGCGATCATGAAGATGTGTCTGCGCTTATTCAATCCACTCCTCTGCTATATGGTCTCCGCAGCATATTGTTAGTTTTAGTCAGTATGGTTTTCTTCAGCTACTTCTGGACTAAGAGCGGTCAAACCATTGGTATGCGAGCATGGCGTTTAAAAGTTCAAACCCTCGACGGTCAATTACTGTCTTGGCCGAAAGCCATGGCGCGTAGTTTATTTGCATTTTTAGGATTAGGTAATTTACTGTTAATCGTCGACTTTAAACAAAAGCGCGCACTGCAAGATATGATCTGTGGTACAGAAGTATTATTACTGAGCAAAGAAGAAAACAAGCGAGTCTACAACAGTTTAGATTAGAACTATACCCAAACTTCCTCAATATGCATGATTCAGAACGCTGCCTTCTGTTCTATTTCAAGGAAAAGGACGCAGCGTAATGACGAGTCCTTTCCAAGTGCTTTGACGATGAAATAGGACTGAAAGCACGCTCCCTTGGGCGAGTTTGATTGGCTTTCATACTGCGTTATCAATTTTCGATTTAGAACCACTAGACCTTCAAATCGATGCCTTGTCTGACAGCCAATCAATTCTCGCTGAACCTCGTATCTTGAGGTGGTTTGGGTATAAAAATGACAGAAACGAAAAAGGCTTCAAATATGAAGCCTTTTTTATACTAAGCTGAAAATGGTGCCGTTGCTTAACTACCTTTAACTTGTAAGTTAAGAAACGCTGCTAACTTTTCAGGCTGCTGAGCTAAACCAGCCAATTCCATTGCAAGTTGCGATACCGCTTTATTTTCATTTAGTTGCATTGAAATATTTAAACTATTTAAGCCATTTACAAAGTTCATTAATTCAGACTTTGAATCTTCAGCAAGCGGCAGCATGTCTACTTGCATCTGTGCTTGTTGCACAAAAGTCAGTTTATCTAATTGAACCGCAGACAGTTGCTTCTCAACAACCGCATCAAACTGGCCTTTGTTATTAAAAGTAAAGTTGAATGATTGCGGTTGTAGCTCTTGCATTGCCATCATCATTTTACTTTGAAGTTGAAGCTCTTGCTCCATAGTCAGAGGGCTTTGAGATTGCAGCTTTTGCGACTCAAGAGACACTTCCATTAATGACTTTGAGTTACCTAACGAGAAAGCCATATCCATAGATGCTACTTCACCAGCAACAAAACCGATGTCGAAGTCGCTCATGCCACTTGCTTCGTCATACTTTAAACTTGACGTAATGTCATAGCTTGCATTTAATAACTCTGAAGGTGCAGTTTGCTTTGCTTG
This sequence comes from uncultured Pseudoalteromonas sp., assembly GCA_964479805.1. Classification (GTDB taxonomy): domain Bacteria; phylum Pseudomonadota; class Gammaproteobacteria; order Enterobacterales; family Alteromonadaceae; genus Pseudoalteromonas. The sequence continues at coordinate 1,814 of CAYZOE010000004.1, forward strand.
CTCAATAAGAGGCTGCGCCAAGCGTAAACCTTGCAAATCCATTGATGTGTATGGGCTAATCTTTTCAGCCTCATAGCCTTCAATGATAATTTGGTTAATCACAGCAAGATCTTCACCTTCAGGGCCTTTAAACTGAATGTCTTTTAAACTCACTTCTTGGCTTAGAAGTGAGAAGTTTGCTTCTTTGTAATCAACAGAGAAACCAGATGCTTCTTCAAACACAGAGATCTGCTTAGCAATCTCGTTATTCAGTTTTTCATTGGCTTTGTATTGAGTTACACCGTAACCCGCTGCTATTGTGCCAATAACAGCAATCGCGATAAGCGGTTTTTTCATGTTTTAACTTCCTGATTAAAATAACGCATCTAGGGCTTCACTTAGACTGTTCACGCCTATAATTTCCATCCCTTCAATAAGCTCTTTCGGCTTATTGGCATTGGGTACAATAGCACGTTTAAAACCGTGTTTCGCGGCTTCTCTTAATCTTTCTTGCCCACTTGGTACAGGACGAATTTCGCCACCGAGTCCAACTTCGCCAAACACAACCAGTTGTCTATCTAGTGAGAAGTTCTTAAAGCTAGAGACCAGCGCGGTGATCAAAGCTAAGTCTGCACTGGTTTCAGACACCTTAACGCCACCGACCACATTAACAAACACATCCTGATCTGAAACTTGCAAACCACCATGACGGTGCAATACAGCCAACAACATCGCTAGACGGTTTTGTTCTAAACCAACAGTAACGCGACGTGGGTTTGCTAGCTGCGAGTAATCGACTAAGGCTTGTACTTCAACAAGTAGCGGGCGCGTCCCCTCCCAAATGACCATAACCAGTGAACCGGGTGTTTGCTCTTCACCACGGTTTAAGAAAATAGCTGATGGATTAGACACTTCTTTTAGACCTTGCCCTGTCATGGCAAACACGCCTAATTCGTTCACTGCACCAAAACGGTTTTTATTACCGCGTAATGTTCTAAAGCGGCTGTCACTACTACCTTCTAACAGAATAGAACAATCAATACAGTGTTCTAATACTTTGGGGCCCGCCAAAGTACCATCTTTGGTTACGTGGCCCACCATAATAATGGCCACTTGGTTTTGCTTCGCAAAGCGCGTCAAGTAAGCAGCACTTTCGCGTACTTGTGAGACACTGCCAGGTGCCGATTGCACATCGCTCATGTGCATCACCTGAATTGAGTCTATCACCATAATGCTCGGCTTTTCTTGTAAAGCCAGCTGACAGATTGTCTCTACATTGGTTTCTGCTAAGGTTTTCAATTTATTGGTTGGTAATCCCAAACGATGAGCCCGCATGGCAACTTGTTGCAGTGATTCTTCACCGGTAACATATAAAGTGTTCATCGACTCGGCAAGTAAACACATGGTTTGTAGTAAAACGGTGCTTTTACCCGCGCCTGGTGAGCCACCGATCAAAATCGCACTTCCAGGCACAACACCACCACCAAGTACACGATCGAATTCTTTAAAGCCAGTCGAAAAACGCGGTAAGCTCTCAAGGTTTACTTCATCAAGCGTCTGTACCTTGGCATCAACCATACCTGCATAGCCTGCCATTGCTGAGCTGCGAGGAGGTGACTTAACACTGGGTACCCTAAATTCAGTGACGGTATTCCAAGCTTTACATTCTGAGCATTGCCCTTGCCATCTGGCAAATTCGGCACCACACTCACTACATACAAATGCTGTTTTTTTCTTTCCCATACTAAGGCACACTTTTTGCTTAAAAATCTACTGAGTAAAATTATATTCAGTTTTGTCATATAAATCTGGCACTTTACTCATTTATTGCTCAAGAATAAGTTAACTATGTCTAATTATTGTCATAGTATTAACTTAGAAATCCAAAAGAAAAATTAATGCCGTTGTTTGTATTTTTACACAACACGGTAAATAAAGTGGTTTTATATGGCTGAAGATAAGCTGCAACAATATCAACCTTTGATAGAAGAACTCAAGCAACTGTTAGGTTCGCCTAGCTTTGATGGGCTCTTTGCGCAAAAAACAGCCCACCTCTCGAAACCAGATCAGTTTTTAATCAAAATGGAAATGTCTCGCCTATCCCAACCAATCGCAAGATTTATTGATTTACGCGGGCAGGTTTCTGGTGAAGTAAAAGCCTATATTCATGATGGCAAGCAACACTTTATGGACGACTTAGCCATCGCAGTTTTTGAACAAGAGATTGCTAAACACGGAAAGTATACCCTCGCAGTATACGAAGCAGTCACGCATACCGACAACAACTATAGAGTCATGCAAAAGCGCGCGCAACAACAAGTGCAAAGTGATGCTAGCACGCCTGCGCCGACACTCACGCATGGGGCAAAGTTAATCAAATTCGCTTCTTACGAAAGCCGTATTGAAGAGCGAATGAATTATTCAATCAAAATCACTGTTGAAGTAGCTAAAAATAATATTATTTCTGCTAATACGTCAGACATTTCATTAAGCGGTGCAAAGATAAAAGTTCATCCAAAAACGGTGTTTGAAAAAGGCCAATTACTGAGTATTCGATTGGTTGGGCTAGAGCAAGATTTTGAGCTTGGACTCAAAGATGGTATTCAATACGAAGTCGTTGCTGTAGAGCCAGTCAACTATGAATATCAATTTGTGCGCTTAAAACGTACGTTTGTTGAGAACAATCAGGGCTTTGATGAATTCTTGAATAGCTTTATACACGGTAACAAGCGCCGCTATAAAATCAATTTAGATAACACCATGGATGCGGTAGTTTGCAAAGGCTATGAGCAATACTACTTGCCGCGAGTTAGCTCATTATTTGTATTTCTCAGCAAGGTCAATGACAAACTAACACTTCCTTCAATGGTGCTGACTAACGAAAATAATGCCTTCATACATTATTACTTTGAAGATGAAAGAAAAAAATCGTGTTTGTATAGTATTTTTAATCAAAAACGACTGGCCTATTTAAATAGCCTTCACAGCCCAGTAAAAGAAGCGGTGCTTTATACTTTTACTCACTCAAATGGCGGTAAAATTTACTATTATTCGGCCTTTGATTTCGAATTAAAGCAAGAGCCCAATCTTAATCCGTTATTTTTTGGGTTTGGCGCACAAAAAGACAGCTGGCGTACTTTCAAAGTGCAAATCATGTCAAGCTACCATGAAGATGCTTTTATTCCGCTATCACTTCCTGCTAGTGCGGGGAAAACACTCGAAAAGTTAAACAAAAGGCCGTCTCCTCGCGTTCAAGGCTTTATTCAAGACGTACAAAACTTGATGCTACTGACTGATATTACAGATCAGCGTCGCACAGAAGAATATAAAAAGCATCATTACGACCCCGGGCAAGTCAATTTACTCAAGCACTTTGGTCATGGTAAGTCATCAACCCCACCTGCGCTGGAAGTTGTCGCATTAGAGTATGTAAACCTTCGTTCTCATAAACGCTACCTCTACAAAACAAGCACTATTTTTCATGTCAACAACCAGACTTCGATCAAAGGCCATACGCGCGATTTATCTGTGATGGGTCTTCAAGTCGAGCTAAATACTCCAACTGACGTACAAAAAGGCGACTTAGTTTACATTGACTTGACTGACTTACAGAAAATCACCAAAAAACATGATTTAAATCACTTACGCTATCAGGTCATGGCGGTCAGCAAATCAAAAACAATCATTAATTTAAAAGTCCACAAAGTAACAGAAGGCAAAAATTCTGCCATAGAGTTTTTTACACAATTAATTGATAAAAATAAGAACAAGCTGCAAGCATGTGAAGAAACGCCAAAGATACCAGGTTTGTCGACAGCACTGCGTAATATGATCACCAAAAGTGTGTGCCAGCTTCCTTTATATTTACATAAAGAGTCGGCGCACTTTAACATTGGGGCTGTAGGCCGAGGCCTCTACCCTACCAATTTGCACAAAGTTTTAGAGCATTATAACCAGAGCGGTGATGAGCAAATAGAAATCGCGCCTGTTTTTCCTGCCAAGTTTATTGAAGATGAACTTTCTGAGGCTCTGCGCAAACAAACACGACAAGACAAGCCGCTCAAATACACCCTATTTATACGCTTTAACCCAGACAAGAAAACCCTAGCTGATGCCATTAAAAGCCAAGTTTTGAGGGATGAAGACTCACTAGATAGCCTGTTTTTATTTATTAAAAAAGCACTTAGAAAAGAGATCTTATTTGTGTTTCAACTACAGGTATCGAAAACGGGCCGTCCAGATACCGACTACTTAGCAAACGAGCTTAAGTATGTGAGCCATTATGCGCTTCATAAGGCAAAAGATTTAGAAGAGTCACTGTGGAACATAGCAGGGGTTTGTGACCTTATAGACATTACCGATGAAGTGATCTCAACAGTCGAGATTGAAGATAGCCTAATCGAAAGAATGGCAGAAAAAAAGCGACTCTGGTTTGAGTCGCTGCCTATGTAATTATTACCCGTTTTCTGAACAAGGTATTTTAAGCAATACCACCAAACAGCGTAAGTAAGGCTATCAATGCCAAATAAAACAAAATATTACGCTTAACCAAACGCATCATACATGTTGCTTCATAAGTGCAGCCTGCATATTGCTGTTCGATTTGCTCAGCGGCAAGTGCTGTACTGGTCACGACTTTACGGTTTGGAGTTTTGAAATCTAACGCATATTTTAGCCAGCAGCCTGTACCCTTTGAAAAGTTACCGATGATCAGGTAACCAAAACTAGTAATACGCGCTGGTAGCCAATTCAACCAATAAAGCATATCGGCTAAAACGCTACTACGCGAAGTAAGTACATTCTCTTCACTTTGCTGTGCATGATCGAATAAGCTGCGCGTAACAGCGTACATTACTGCACCTGGCGCACCAAACATAACAAACCAAAAAATTACCGCACAATAATGCCTAAAGTTGACCCACACTAGAGTTTGACCGACCCATTCACCGCCTTGTTGATCTTCGATATGGTGTTGACCCAACTGGAGTGCATACAAAGTTGCACCTTCACTGTCACCTCGCGTAAGCGAATTTAAATAGCCCTTATACAAGGCACGCGGTTTAGCACAACCAAAACAGACTAATAATAAGACCGCATTTAATGCCAGTTCAAAGAGGAAGAAGTCAGCAAGATCCATTACAAAATAAACGCACAAAGCAGGCAATAAAACCCACAGAGCAAATGCAAATGGCGATTTTAACATTGAATTATTCAGCAGGAACGACTGGCTCATGTTGAGATAACCTTTACTGTAATGATCAATCTGCCAATGTGCATCTCTGGCACCCAGCCGTTCAATGGCCAGCGCTAAAATTATTGAGATCAAAATCATAATTTACTCATTCATTTAACAACTTAAAAAATTTTTGCCAATCAAAAGCTCTCCCAGGATCTGTCTTTCGACCTGGTGCAATATCACAATGCCCAACAATATGGTTTGGAGTAATATCAGGATATAGCTCCATGATATAACGCGTGCACGCTAGCAAGGTGGTATATTGTGCATCGGTATATGGTGTTGTGTCTGTGCCTTCTAATTCAATGCCAATACTAAAATCATTACACCGTGTTCGACCTTTAAACTCTGACACGCCAGCATGCCATGCTCGTTTATTAAATGGCACATACTGCAACACTTGCCCATCTCGTCTAATAAAGCAGTGCGCAGACACGTTCAGCCCGTCTAAATCGGTAAAGCTAGGATGTGCTGCACAATCTATATTACCAGTAAATAGAGCATCTACATGTTCAGTACCAAATTCACCCGCGGGCAATGAAATATTATGAAAAACCAGCAAGTTCACATCTTGCTCATTCGGTCTCTCATCAAAGAAAGTACAAGGCCTTTGCGTCACTCTAAAGATTGAATTTGGCAAGCAAAACTCTGTGTGTTTCACGGTTAAAACCATCTGCTTCAATAATAAGCTAACCTTAACAAGCTTTACTAAATTTCACTAGCGCGATTGTCTTAAACTCTTGGAAGCAGTAAAATTTAACTCTCGCACAATGCAATTAGACAACATAAGTGACGCTTAGTATGCAAAACCAACTTCTTACGCCTGCTCTTATTAGTGAATTAGTCACACAAGCTTTAAATGAAGACCTCAACTTTCAATCGGCTGCTGATGGTGATATCACAGCGCAGTTAATTCCTGAAACGCAGCAAGCGCACGCTTATGTTATCACCCGTGAAGACTGTATATTCTGTGGTAAAGACTTAATTTTAGAGGTATTTAAACAGGTTGATGCAAGCGTTGAAGTTGAAGTGCTCATCAATGATGGAGATTTTGTTGCTGCGAATAGCCAGCTCTTTACCGCTAAAGGCTCAGCCCGTGCCATTCTAACTGCTGAGCGTACTGCCCTGAACTTTGTACAAACACTATCAGGCACAGCAACCACCACAGCTCATTATGTTAAAGCACTGACTAACAGTAATACTCAACTCCTTGATACACGTAAAACTGTGCCGGGTCTTCGCGCATTGCAAAAATATGCCGTGGCATGTGGCGGTGGTAAAAACCACCGCATAGGTTTGTTTGATGCGTTCTTAATTAAAGAAAACCACATTGCAGCCTGCGGCGGTATTGCAGCTGCAGTTAAACAAGCCAAATTGAATCATCCTACTAAGCCAGTTGAAGTCGAAGTTGAAAATCTGGATGAGCTACAGCAAGCTATTGAAGCAGGTAGCGACATTATCATGTTAGATAACTTTAGTGTGTCACAAATCCAACAAGCAGTAGAAGTCACAGCACAGCGCGCAAAACTTGAAGTATCAGGTAATATGACCATAGAAATTTTAGCCGAATATGCACAGGCGGGTGTCGACTACATCTCAAGTGGTGCACTGACCAAAAATGTGCAAAGTATCGACCTATCAATGCGCTTTAATAACACGCAAGTGTAATTGGTTGTAATCTAAGATAAGTGTATAAATGTTGACAATTGATTTTAAAGAGAATTTAATGAGCGGGTTTTGATATGCTGGTAACAAATTGTTAATTTTTTCCTTGAGATATAAATTAATATAGAGCATTGTCGGTAATAAATAATTATCCCAAACTTTAAAAACTAGAATTAATTCTTATTTACTCTTGTTAAGATCAAGTTTAACAATTAAAGTAACTTTAATTAAGTTAGCTGTTTAATAAAATACAAAGTCGCCGATAGCTTACTATTAGTGATTTAATTAGATAATAAATCTAAACTTTAATTGATATGGTGGTAATGCAGTAAGCCTTAAAGAAAAGGTGAAGTGCACCTTAACAACCCATTTATGGCGAGTAATTTATAGATAATTAACTGTCATCATAGTGGAAGCACCATTAAATGAGTTATCACTATATATTTGCAATACAATGAGTGTAAACTCTACTCATTGACACAAACTTTATAACTATTTAATTACCTAGCTTACCACGGTGAGTTAGCATTTTTCTTCTAGGAGACACATCATGACGCAAAATCAAAAGGGTTTCACCCTAATCGAATTAATGATTGTAGTTGCAATCATCGGTATTCTAGCTGCAATCGCATTGCCTGCTTACCAAGATTACACAGCTCGCGCCAAAGTGAGTGAAGTGATTCTTGCAGGTACAACTTGTAAAGCAACAATCACAGAAGCTTCACAAGTTGGTTTTAGTACTGCGCCAACGGCAAATAGCTTCGGTTGCGGTGAAGATTCAACTGGCCCAGTTTCACAATATGTTCAAACAGTAACTACTGACGCAAATGGTGTAATTTCAGTTACTACTCGCGCTATTGCTGGAATTACTGATGGCTCGATTATTCAATTAATTCCTTTCACGAATGTTGACACTACAGATAATGATAACAAAGCAGTTAATGCTGACTATTTAGCTGCTTCATTAAAACCGGTAGTAGCATGGAAATGCCAAGCTCCTGGAACAGGTGGTGTTGATGTTAAATTTTTACCAGCTAGCTGTCGTTAATCATAACACATCTACTTAAAGGGCTGTTAATTCAGCCCTTTTTGGTTATTTATGAAAAAAGACAAAGATACTGCCGACAAACTCGATACTTTCGTTTGGACTGGCTTGAGCGTACGAGGCAAAAAGCTCGAAGGCGAAATGACAGGTACCAGCATTGCCCTTGTAAAGGCTCAGCTTCGCAAGCAAGGCATTACCCCTTCTAAAGTAAAACGCAAGCCTAAACCTATATTTGGTATTGGCGCAGGCGGTCAGAAGATTACCGCCAAAGACATTGCGATTTTCACTCGACAAATTGCCACCATGTTGACCGCCGGCGTACCGCTTATTCAATCTTTAGAAATGATTTCATCTGGGGCAAAGAACAAAAGTTTAAGTAAGCTAATTGGCAGCATTGCCGATGAAGTCAAAGCTGGTCAGCCATTGGCGAAATCGCTCCGTGCTTACCCGCGTTATTTTGACGAACTCTATTGCGATCTAATTCACTCTGGGGAACAATCTGGTGCCCTTGATAAAATTTTTGACCGCGTTGCCGTTTATAAAGAAAAAGCCGAAGCGCTAAAATCTAAAATTAAAAAAGCCATGTTCTACCCTATTGCGGTAGTCGTGGTCGCACTAATAGTTACTTCTATCCTGCTTATTTTCGTGGTACCACAATTCCAAGATATATTCAGCAGTTTTGGGGCTGAACTCCCTGCATTTACCTTATTTGTGATTGGCATCTCAGAGTTTATGCAAGATGCCTGGTGGGTATTCTTATTGGTTATCGGGGTGAGTATATATTCGTATAAAGAGGCCTTGATCCGCTCATCTGCCGTACGACACTTCAACGACCGCTTAGTATTACAATTACCCGTTGTCGGTATGATTTTACACAAAGCTGCTGTAGCGCGTTACGCACGTACTCTCTCTACCACATTTGCAGCTGGTGTGCCTCTGGTAGACGCGCTTGATTCAGCTGCAGGCGCATCGGGTAACGTGATCTATAAAAATGCCATTACTGAGATCAAAGCAGAAGTTAGCTCAGGTAACCAAATGAATTGGGCGATGCGTAATTCAAAACTCTTCCCAGATATGGTGGTGCAAATGGTTTCTATCGGTGAAGAATCAGGTTCACTTGATGGCATGTTAGAAAAAGTGGCCAACATTTACGAACAAGAAGTCGATGATGCGGTTGATGGCCTATCAAGCCTGCTAGAGCCGTTAATTATGAGTGTGTTAGCAGTGCTTGTTGGTGGTCTTATTATTGCCATGTACTTACCTATCTTCCAACTGGGTTCAGTGGTGTAAGCCTAGTTTTCTTAGCTTTTAGAAAGTGATGTTTTAATGCAAGAAGTAATTTATTTAATGCAGAGCCAACAATGGTTTTTTCTTTTAACTGTTGGCTTAGTGAGTTTGTGTATTGGCAGCTTTTTAAATGTGGTGATTTACCGTCTGCCAATAATGATGCAACGAGCATGGCAGCAAGAATGTCGTCTATCACTGACCGATGAGTTGGCAAACTCTAGTAAGCAAACAGGATCAAGCAACGACACTTTTAACCTTATTAAACCTAACTCGACCTGCCCACACTGCCAAACTCCTATTAAAGCTTGGCATAATATTCCATTGCTGGGATGGCTAATGCTAAGAGGTAAATGCGCCAGTTGCTTCGCAAAAATTTCTGTCCGTTACCCGCTAGTAGAGCTAGGCACTGCCCTTGCCTCACTTTGGGTTGCACTGCAGTTTGGCGCAACTGAGCTTGGCTTACTTTATATTTTTATTACCTGGGTACTCGTGGTACTTATTTTTATCGATATCGATCACATGTTATTACCAGATCAACTCACATTGCCCTCAGTTTGGCTGGCGTTAATTGCCAGTGTCATGGGATATACCATTGCGCCTAGCGAAGCCATTATCGGTGCCGTGGTAGGCTACTTGAGTTTATGGACTGTGTTTTGGGCATTTAAACTACTCACTGGCAAAGAAGGCATGGGCTATGGTGACTTTAAGCTGTTAGCCATTTTTGGTGCCCTATTGGGTTGGCAGGCCATTTTGACTATTGTTTTACTCTCAAGTGTTGTGGGCGCTGTCATTGGTAGTATTCAATTGGCTGTTCAAGGAAAAGAACATAGCACACCAATTCCATTTGGGCCCTACTTAGCTATTGCGGGTTGGCTAGCGATGCTCTTCGGCACCGACATTCAAACTTGGTACATTTCTCTTTTGAGCTAATTTTTCAGGTAAACAAGTATGAGCAACTGGATTTTAGGATTAACTGGGGGCATAGGCGCAGGTAAAACCCTCGTTTCTAACCACCTTTCTTCTCTAGGTATTGAAATCGTTGATGCAGATGTCATCGCCCGAGAAGTAGTTGCTGTTGGCAGTGATGGCCTCAACGCCATCGTCAAGCACTTTGGCAATGCTATTTTGTTAGATGATGGCTCACTCAACAGAGCTAAACTCCGTGAAATTATTTTTGCCGATTTAGAACAGAAGAACTGGTTAAATAATTTACTTCACCCAATGATCCGTCAAAATATTACTGAAAAACTCGATAATGCCAAAAGCCCCTATGTGGTATTGAGTGCACCTCTACTTTTCGAAAATAAACTCGATGCACTGTGCGACCACTCTTTACTGGTAGATGTTCCTGTTGAGGTGCAACTAGATCGCACAACAAATAGAGACTCAGTCAGCACAGAGCAGGTAAAGAACATCATTGCTGCACAAATGTCACGGGATGATAAGTTACAAAAGGCAGGTTCGATTCTTGATAATCACCGTGAAATTGATTTAGTACTTGCTGACGTTGAACGACTACATCGCGCTTTTTTAAAGCAAGCTAAAATAAATAAATAACTCAACTGGAGTTTGTTACCTTAGTATTAGTAATGAACATTCATTGAACACAACATTAATACTTTGAGTTAGGTCTATTTTTTGCTTTGATATTTTTTGCTAAGCTTAACTAAGTTCAAGTCGTCATAGAGGCATTATGGAACACCACTCTCCCCTTTTACGAAAGTTTATTACACTCGGTCGTGTAACCGCAGAGCAGTTAAAATTAAAACAGGCCGAAGCACATTCAACGGCAGAGCTTATCTGCCTGTGTAGTGGGATGACAAGTCAAGAACTGGCCGAACAGTGTCTAGACCTCTTTAGAGTGCCAATGTTTGACCTAAGTGATTTTGACGTTGAGCAACTACCTAAAGAGCTTATTAAAGAAAAGCTGATCCGCCAGCATCATTTACTCCCTTTGGTCAAAAAAGGTCGCAAGCTATATATTGCCACATCTGATCCCACTGATTACGGTGCGTTTGAAAACTTCGAATTTAGCACAGGTTTACAGTGTGAAGTGGTGGTGGTTGATTACAGACAACTAGAGCATAAGATAGATCAACTGTTCGATGCCAATGGCAGCCTGTCCATGAGTGAGGATGACTTTAAAGAGTTCTCAGGTATGGATGTTGAAGACACTCAACAACAGCAAGATAACAACGATGAAAAAGACAAAGATGATGCCCCTATCATTGTCTACATCAATAAAATCTTAATGGATGCCATTAAAAAAGGCGCATCAGATTTGCACTTTGAGCCTTACGAGCATAAATACCGTATTCGCTTTCGTATAGACGGAATGTTACATGAAATGGCAAGCCCGCCAACTAGTTTATCTGCGCGTTTGTCAGCACGTATCAAAGTTATGTCTCGCTTGGACATCGCCGAAAAACGTAAACCGCAAGATGGTCGTATTAAATTAAAGATCTCAGATCGTAAAAGTATCGATTTTCGTGTCAGTACCCTGCCAACTTTATGGGGAGAGAAAATCGTAATGCGTATTCTTGATTCATCTAGCGCCATGTTAGGCATTGATGTGTTAGGTTACGAACCAGAGCAAAAAGCGCTCTTTATGGATGCGCTAGCGCAACCACAAGGCATGATCTTAGTAACCGGCCCAACAGGTTCTGGTAAAACAGTTTCACTTTATACTGGCTTAAATATTCTTAATAAACCAGAGCGCAATATCAGTACAGCAGAAGATCCAGTTGAAATTAACCTTGAAGGGGTTAACCAAGTTCAGATAAATCCAAAAGCTGAGATGACTTTTGCCAACGCGCTCAAAGCCTTCTTACGTCAAGATCCTGATGTGGTGATGGTTGGTGAGATCCGTGACTTAGAAACCGCTGAGATCTCGATCAAAGCTGCACAGACTGGTCACTTGGTAATGAGTACGCTTCATACTAACTCTGCACCAGAAACCTTAACCCGTCTTCTGAATATGGGTGTGCCTGCATATAACGTGGCGAGCTCGATTAGCTTGATCATCGCACAGCGTCTAGCGCGTCGTTTGTGCCCTAAATGCAAAACGCCTGAAACCTTGCCCGCAGAAGAGCTGAACCGTCAAGGTTTTGTCAAAGCCGGGATCAACGATGTCAAGCTATACAAAGCCAATGGTTGTGATCACTGTACCGAAGGCTACAAAGGTCGTGTCGGTGTTTACGAAGTAGTGAAGATCACACCTGAAATTGCACAAGTCATCATGGAAGGTGGTAACTCAATTCAAATCGCTGAAATGGCTGCAAAGGCAGGGTTTGCTAATTTACGAATTTCAGGCCTGAAAAAAGCCGCCGCAGGTTTGACGTCTCTTGCCGAAATAAATCGAGTAACCAGCTTCTAAGTAGCATATCAGCAAAGTTTTAATTACACTGTGGTCAAACCAAATCAGTAGAGAATGATGATGGCCACAGTTGTAAAATGCCCGACTTGTCAAGTTGATGTCGTATGGGGTGAGCAAAGTCCACACCGTCCTTTTTGTTCAAAGCGTTGTCAATTAATTGATTTAGGCGAATGGTCTGAAGAAAATAACAAAATATCGAGTAAGCTTTCAGCAAGCGAAGAACTCAATGAGCAAGCCAAACAAGATATGATTGAAGATATTGAAGCTATGCTGGCTAAAAACGATGACTTCTTTCAATAGATTCTTTCATCGCTAAAGCAGGCGGCAATAAATAAAAAAGGCGACTATCCGGTATTTATAGTCGCTTTTTTTTATGTTGAAAATATTTTTCTGATGCTAGTTAATCGCGGTGACGACGCTGCTTGTTTTTTCGCTTTTCACGTATCTCAGTTAATTTTTCTCTTTGCTCTACCGTCAGTAATTGCCAAATCTGATGACGGCTTTTGAGATGTGCTAACACTTTTTCTGAACGCTCAGCCTTTATGTCAGACATCAGGGCGATTGCTTTGTCTTCATCAAAGCTTTCTGCTTCGACTAAGGCGCGGAATGCTTCACGATTTTCTTTACGCTCTAGCTTTCTATCTTTTTTATCTGCTTTTAACTCTGTAATGATCGACTTGATTTGGGCTTGCTGATCGACCGTTAAATCCAGTGCCGACACAGCACGCTTAGAAAGTAAAAAGTTTTCGCGATGCTCTGAATGGCCTTTTGCGTTGGCAGTCAGCGACATTAAAATACTGCCTGATAAAACGATAGCGCCTATTAAAGTTGATAGTTTCATAATAATTTCTCTCTCGGGTTAACTTATACCCAAACCGCCTGAATATATGAGATTCTGCGAGAGTTGATAGACTTTCAGACAGGGCATCAATTTGAAGATCTAGTGGCGCTAAATCGAAAATGGATAACACAGTAAGAAAGTCTTCAAACTCGCCCTAGGGAGCGTGTCTTCGGCTCTATTTCATCGTCAAAGAACTTGAAAAGGACTAGTCATTCCACTGCGTCCTTTTCTTCGAACTAAAACAGAAGACATCGCTCTGAAGCATGAATCTTTAGGTAGTTTGGATATATAAAGCTTACTCTCTGCAATGCAAAGTAACGCAAGTGAACGTAAATAGTGCGTAAAGTTCTGCAATACAATGTGATTATCAGTACACTTAAGATAAGAGATACAATGCTTTCAGGTGCCTCATGAGCCAGTTATTATTAATAGAAGACGATATTGAATTAAGTAATTTACTTTGCGAATACCTACAAAGTCAGAATCATACTATTAGCCAAGCGTTTGATGGAGAGACAGGTTTAACTCTGGCTAAAGCAGATAGCTTCGATGTTATCTTACTTGATATCATGCTGCCAAAAATTGATGGCTTTGAAGTACTCAAACAGTTACGCCAGACTCACCTGACTCCCGTGATCATGTTGACCGCCAAAGGCGATGATTTTGATCGCATATTTGGACTGGAGTTGGGTGCCGATGATTATATTTCAAAGCCTTTCAATCATAGGGAATTATTGGCACGCATCAATGCTATTACTCGCCGTGTAGAATTTGTAAAGCAAGCTGAAATTACTGAGATCATCGAACACAAACATGTTGCCCTAAACATAGCTGCACGAACCGTGCACGTTAACAAAGCGCAACTTACACTCACAGGGACTGAGTTCGCCATATTGCAACTACTTATGACAGAAGTAGGTAAAGTGGTGACCAAAGAAACTATCAGCCAAGAGGTGCTGGGCCGTCGTTTAGCCCAATTTGATCGCTCTATCGATATGCATGTTAGTAACTTACGCAAAAAAATCGCGCAACATAGCGATGCGAATTGTATTCAAACCATGCGAGGCAGCGGTTATGTCTTTTTGGCTCAATAAAACCAACTTTAAACAAGCTCTTAGTAGTCGACTATTTTATAAGGCCTTTGCTGGTTTTTGGCTGACCATTGTTTGTATCTTTTTATTATTGGTTTTATTCACACGCCTGCAAGGCGAGCTATTAGATAATTACCCGCTTAATGGCAGACAGTTAGACAATCTTAATCATTTAAAGCGAAATATTGTTAGGCAAGTTGAAGACCAAAATAAATCCCTACAACAAGCCGTAGAACACCCGCGTTTGTCACGCCATAGTATGATTTTATTGGTCCATGACAATATCGATAAAACCATTGCGACCGGAAATAATGACCGTAATTTAAACTTATCGGTATTAAATGACCTTGGCGACGAAAACATACCGAGCCAAATCCGAACTGAGCGCTATGTTGCTTTCGGGCCAGTTGATATTTTACTTAACCAGGAAGCATACCGTTTATATCAAATAAAGCCTCTGCGCAGACCTATACTCTTTCACTCTATTCGTATGCTACCTGTGTGGATGAAATTGCTCGCAGTATTTATTCCTTCTGTGATTTTGAGCATTTTCTTAACCATTTATTTGATCACACCTTTGAATACACTCAGTCGAAGTGCAAGGCGTCTAGCACAAGGCGAGCTTACTGTTCGTGCACCAGCAAATTCTCAGCGTAAAGATGAAGTCGGTCAGCTCATTCATGATTTTAATTTTATGGCCGATAAACTCACCCACAGCATTCAAGCACATAAACAGTTGCTAGCCGATGTTTCTCATGAATTACGCACGCCGCTGACGCGTTTAAACCTGGCCAATGCAATGGCACAAGATAGTGCCAGCAATGCAACACAAAGCTATTTAGCCCGAATAGAAAAAGAGTCTCAATGTTTGGATGAGATGCTCTCTGATGTACTGACCTTGTCACGCTTAGAATATACTGATCATCAACTTAATATTGAAGTAATCACGCTCTCTAGCTTGTTACAAGAGTTGCTTCAAAATGCCAAGTTTGAAGCACAGCAACATAGTAAGACTCTGTCGCACAGTGCGATCCCTGATATAGAAATAAGCTGTGATGCTATCTTGTTGACATCTGCAATTGAAAATATCACCAGAAACGCCATCAAATATGCCGATTTATCTATCGAATTCGACATCAAGTTACAAGCAGGGACGCTGCTCATTGGTATTAAAGATGATGGGCAAGGTGTTGATGAGGCAGCATTGACTGAGCTTGGTAATGCGTTTTATCGCACCGATAGTGCTCGGGCTCGACAATCTGGCGGGATTGGTTTAGGTTTAGCCATTGCAAAGCGGGCAATGTTTGCCCACCAAGGTGATATTCACTTTGCTAACCACCAGCCACACGGTTTAACGGTAACAATTACACTGCCACTATGACGTTTTACAGCTATTCAGATCAACTTAACTTAAACATCGACACCATAGAGCAGCATTGGCAGTCGGGTGTACATAACCAATTTACAGGTAAACATGGTAATTTATTTTACACCATTCATCAGCCTGAGCATGTTGATTTCACCGTGGTGTTGATTTCTGGACGAATTGAAGCAAGTCATAAGTATAGAGAGTTAATCTGGGAGCTCAATCAGAACAATATTGCCGTGTACTGCTGTGATCATATTGGTCAAGGGCAATCGGCGCGTCTCACAGCGGAGCAACAAATAGGGTATATTGAACAATTTGAAGACTTTGCTGATGATTTACACCTTTTTATTGAGAGCATCGTAAAACCTCAGATCAGCAGCGATTACTTTTTGTTAGCGCATTCTATGGGCGGCGCGATTTGTTGTGATTATATGGCAAGGTATCAGGTGAACACACAAGGTGCTTTTATATGTTCGCCTATGCTAGGCATAAACACCGCACCTTTCCCGAGTAGAGTTGCACTCTGGGTAGCACGCTCAGCATGTCGTCTGGGTTTTTCAAAGCGTTATGCGTTTGGTCAAGCTAATTATACAGAAAAGCCCTTTTCTGAGAATGAGTTAACCAATAGCTCCGAAAGGTATGCTCATTTTAGAGAACTCTATGCAAATCAAGCCCATCTACAATTAGGCGGAGTAAGTTTTGCATGGTTACAAGCGGCATTAAATTGGACATTTTTATTGCCTGAACTGTTAAACCCTTCGCCCATCCACATTGCACTTGCAGAGCAAGACAGTATTGTTGACAACCTCAAAACAAAAAAGTGGGTGCAACAACACAACAACATCAGTATCTCTGAATTTCCCATGGCGAAACACGAGCTACTAAATGAAATTGATTCTATTCGCCACCCACTGATGCAGCAGTTTTATAGGTTTTGTGACTCGCATCGCTCATTTGAAGCAACCGGATCTTGATGCACCATAATATCTATGTGCTCGCCAAATACAGCTCGAATTTTTTCACATACTTGCGCTGAAATTGCATGTGCTTGCTGAAGGCTTAACTGCTTATCGAGCTCGATATGAAATTGTACAAATTTTAGTTTGCCACTTTGTCGTGTTCTTAGATCATGAACCCCTTGTACATCAGGATGCTTTGAAATAATAGCAACCAGACGGACTTTTTCTTTATCTGATATTTCTTTATCCATTAGATGATTGGCGCTTTCTTTGGCAATTTCCCAGCAGTTGAATAACAAGTAAAAGGCCACACCAATTGCAAATACGGAATCAGCAAATAAATAACCTATTGATGCTAAGTAAATACCCACTAGCACTGCACAATTCAGAAATAGGTCTCCTTTATAGTGCAGAGAATCTGCTTTTACAGCAATAGACTCAGTATGCTTAACTACGTATTGCTGAACCGCCACGACCAATAATGTACAGAGTATCGCAAAACCACTGACCCAAACGCCTAGCATGGAGTGAGGTAAAGGGACAGGATTGATTAGACGTTCAATACCATGAAATGCCAAAAAGCATGCCGAACCGGAAATAAACGCAGCCTGGCCGAGTCCAGCCAAGGCCTCTGCTTTTCCATGTCCGAAACGGTGGTCGTCATCAGCGGGCCTAAGCGCGTAGCTTAAAACTAAAAAGCTCATCATTGATGCCGAAATATCTAACAAAGAATCAGTAAGCGAGCCCAGCATAGCCGCGCTACCGGATGCTAACCAAGCCCAAGCCTTTGCCGCTATCATTATACTCACGACTGCCATAGTAAATAGACTTGAAAAACGAACTAGCACATCATACTGACGCATTATAACGTTACCTCTTTCATGTATAGCAATTGATATAAACACACTATTCCCAAGCCTCCTCAATATGCATGATTCAGAGCGCTGTCATCTGTTCTAGTTCAAGGAAAAGGACGCAGCGTAATGACGAGTCCTTTCCAAATTCTTTGACAATGAAATAGGACAGAAAGCACGACCCCTTGGTCGAGTTTGATTGGCTTTTATACTGCGTTATCAATTTTCGATTTAGAACCACTAGACCTTCAAAACAATGCCTTATCTGATAGACAATCAATTCTCGCTGAACCTCGAATCTTGAGGTGGTTTGGGTATAGACACCTAAATAACTTATTGCTCAGTATACTTTTCGGTATACTTAGCTCAATAACTTTAGAGGTGATTATGTTAGATATTGTTTTATACCAACCTGAAATCCCACCAAATACGGGGAACATCATTCGTTTATGTGCTAATACAGGTTACACATTGCACTTAATAGAGCCGCTCGGCTTTGAGTGGGATGATAAACGTATTCGTCGTGCAGGCCTTGATTATCATGAGTTCAGTGAAGTAAAACGTCACCCCTCTTTTGAAAGCTATTTAGAAACTGAGCAACCTAAACGCATATTTGCTTGTACTACGAAAGGCAGTACGTATCATCATGAGCCAGAGTACCAAGCAGGTGATTGTTTAATGTTTGGTCCTGAAACTCGCGGGTTGCCAGAAGATATTATTTTTTCTCTACCTGCAGAGCAAAGGGTGCGTATTCCGATGAAGCCTGACAGTCGCAGTATGAATCTATCAAATGCGGTATCGGTATTTGTTTATGAGTCATGGCGTCAACTCGGCTTTCCAAACTCAAAATAGTTAGCCGTTTTTTAACATTTTGCTCGCACAGCGATGAATAATTCACTAATATTAAATATTAAAGGACTGAGGAGGATATTAAATATTATGAAGTTATGGCATTCATTGCTGTTGTGTCTCGTAATACTGTGCAACTCAGTTTTTGCATCGCAGCGCATTACCCAAGCCATAGCTAGTCAGGCCAATAATCAGCATTGGTTTTTATACGATGATGATCTCATTAAATTCGATGGCCATAACGAGTTTAATGCTCAGCAACTCACTCATGATCTCACTGCACCATTCTTGAGTATTCAAAGTCAAGCACCTTTTCTTTGGGTCGGCCATCAAAACGGTCTAACTAAAATCAATACCGTGACAGGTGAAACACGTACCTGGTTACAAACTCCTGTCACTAAAATTAGCCAAACAGAAAATGGTATCATTTTTCAAAGTAATGAACGCCTTTATCAACTGGTGGATACGACATTATCTGTTTTACCTATCGATTTAAAACAGCAACTTTGGCATACCACGCCACGCGGCGTGATATATGTCTCTGAAGGTAACACCCTTATGCGTTGGGAGTTGATGGGTGGCAAGCAACAACTCGAACCCTTGCCATTTGACCCTGACACTTTATTGATCCATCAAGATAAAGTCATATTAAAGTCTATAGATGGAGAAGTTTTTCTTTTTGATGAAACCTTACAAACTCCCTCTCTTTTTTCAGCGGACAACCTAGTCGTTTTTGATTCTAAATTATTAAGCTTCAAAGATAGCTTTATTCATAGCTATAACCTAAATACACAGACCCAGTATCAATACCAAGTTAATAATTTGCCGATTGATGATTTAAAAGTGTCTAACCAGTCAATTTGGCTTTCTCAACTGGGTCAATGGCACAAGTTTCAACCAGCTCAATTAAACTTACAAACCGACATTGAAAATTCGGAAGAATTAAAGCTTTATCAAATAAGTATGCAGGCTTTTCAGCAATTTGCTAGAAGTCAGCCAGTTAATGCAGTACGTTATATTGATGGTGGCCGCTGGGCGGTTGCAACTAACCAACAAATTTTTATTTTTAGTGGCGAGAAAGGTAGATTCTCACCCTTTATTGACAAGCAAAACACACAAGCGCTCTATTTCACCCATGATGGAAATTTGTGGGTAAGAGACAACAGTGGCTTAAGTCAATTTGATATGGGCAGCAAAGCACTGTTACACCGCTATGACATTCAAAGTATCCATAGCATTACACAGTTATCAAATAATGAGTTTATCGCCTCGACAGCCAATGCATTATGGTTACTTAAACAAGGCACTGCACAAAAATTATCACTGCCCTTTAAAAGCCTCATATTCCATGATGTGCTCTATATCAAGCAGAATAATACACTTCTACTTAGTACTGAATCAGGCTTATTTGAGCTGACTTTGGTCAATAAACAAATAACAGGCTTCATCCAACGCAATCAATTTCCCGGTAAATATTTAGCCCACGCAGAAGAGGGCATATGGCAATTTGATAAACAAGGGATCGCACATTATAAAAACCACCTCACTAAACGCTTGATTGCGCCATTTCAAGCACAACGCCAAGTGCTAAGTTTTAGACAAAAGCTGATGTTATTGAACGATAGCTTTTCTCTTATCGCGGAGCAAGTGCATGCTCAATCACCAATTCTTGCGCTGTCCCATGTTCGTTATCATTTCAAAGATAAAGTCACCGAGTCATTTTCACCCAAATTGCCACTTACCATTGAAGCAGATGTAAAGCGTTTTAGTTTATGGTTTAACACCTGCGAAGCCTGCGAGCTCAGATATCGTTTATCTGAAGGTGCACCATGGCGTTTACTTGAAAATAATAAACTTACCCTGACTCCAACTGAAATATCGATATTAGAAGTTGTCGCGTCTAGCCAAAGTATGTCAAAAATATTAACGGTTACCGCTTCAAAACCAAAGCAAGTTTGGTGGCATTGGGTGTTAGCTTTAGTTATGAGTGCTGGCTGTGTTTACTGGCTATTAAACAAGCAGTTACGTGCTTCTAAGTCAAAACTGACTGAACATTTCAGTGACATGCTCATGACCCATTCAAAAGATGCGATTTGGCTTGCCGATGAACACTTTAATGTACTCAAAGTCAACCAAGCATATAGTGATATTACAGGTTTTTCAGCGGAAGCATTAGTGGGCCATAAGCCAAAAATTTATACCGAGCAAGGCAGAGATCGCAGACTTGAACAACATATTGTTGCAGAAAGCCAATTAAACGATTATTGGACTGGTGAAATTTGGACGCTCGGCGCCAATCAACAAAAACTCGCACTCGATGTGACTGTGACAAAGCTTACCCATGAAGATCACCCTTCGGAAGTGTTTTACCTCGGTGTACTAACTAATATTTCAGAGCGCAAGGCCAATGAAAAAGCGTTACTAAATTTATCAACGCGAGATTCAATTACGGGACTTGCAAATCGTACGCTTTTTATTGAGTCTCTTAATCAAGCAATCGCGAGCTGTAATAAGGCATTTCCATCTCTACTACTTGTTTTAATCGATATCGATCACTTCAGAAAAATTAACGATCTCATGGGTCATGAAAGTGGTGATGCACTGTTAAAAGAGGTCGCTAATCGTTTATCTCAACACCTTGATAAAGGTTTTACGCTATCACGTGTCAGTAGTGATGAATTTGCAGTTCTTATTCCACCCTACCTTTTCTCTGGTATGACGATTTTCTTTGCTAAGAAACTCGCAGATGACATTTTAAAATGTATTAATCATCCTTTTACCCATCAAGGCGTAGAGACCTCGGTAAGCGCTTCTTGTGGTTTAGCAATCTATCCTGATGATGCGATTGATAGTGAGCACCTGATCCGCTGTGCAGACTCGGCTTTAGATCATGCAAAGCATAAGGGAAACAACAGTTATCAGTTTTTTGATAAACAACGTCATCAATTAGACCCCACTATTTTATCCCGAGAGTCAGCCTTGCTGAGAGCCATAGATGATCAGCAATTTAAACTTTTCTACCAACCTAAGTATCAAGCTGAAAGTAGAGAGCTTGCTGGTTTTGAAGGACTAGTTAGATGGCAGCAAGACGATGGCAGCATAGAGAGCCCTGCTAACTTTATACCTTTTGCTGAGGAATGCAGCGCGATTATTCCAATAACTAATTACTTACTTGATGTTGCCTGTAAGCAAATAAGCCAATGGCGCATAATGGGGCTTTCAGGTAATCACGTGGCTATAAATATTTCAGCTAAACATTTTGAAAGTGATTTTTTAGTCGATACGGTCCGTGAATGCCTATTGAGACATCATATTCCTGCTCCCTGTTTAGAGCTAGAGATAACTGAAAGTGCCATGATGGCTGACCCTGAGCAAGCACTTAAAATCATGCATCGCCTGAAAGCGCTAGGGGTAACGATTGCGCTCGATGACTTTGGTACTGGCCATTCGTCACTTGGTTATTTAAAACGCTTTCCAATTGATATTCTCAAAATTGACCGCTCATTTATCATGGATATTGAACAATCAGATCAAGATAGAAATATCACGGCCACCATTATTCGCTTGGCCAAATACCTCAACATTACCGTAGTTGCTGAAGGGGTCGAAAATGAAAGACAAGCTTATCTATTAAACGTCATGGGATGTGGTATTTTACAGGGGTATTATTTCTCAAAACCGCTCCCTGCAGATAAAGCAACTCAGCTGTTAGAAAAGAAGCTCGAAGAAACTGCATCACTGAGCTAACGCGCGCACCCCGTAAAACTTATTACTCATAAAAAAATGGCGCTGTTAAGCGCCGTTTTTTATTGTTGTACCAATCTTCTTAATTAAGTGAGATACTTTGAGGCAAAGAAATCTCATCGATATTTCCGCTTATGCATCCTGCCAACGCAGAGTAACTCAAATCCCTTAGGCAAAGCGAGAAAATTGCTATTTAGTTATTCTAAATAAGTAATTTTCGACGAATCTGACGTCAGTTTTAGTCCCTCAAAATGACTTTGGATTGGTATTACTTTTATGTGTTACTCAGACTTTTGCTCTCTACCTAATAGCGCCATAGCAGCCTCTTTCACATCTTTATTTTCATAAAGTACTTGGTAGATTTGCACGCAGATTGGCATTTCAATGCCGCTGCGTTGAGCCAATAAATACACTTCTTTAGTATTCCGGTAACCTTCAACAACCTGCCCTATACTCTCCATAGCTTCGTCAACACCTAACCCCTTTCCAAGGGCAAGACCAAAGCGACGGTTACGAGATTGGTTATCTGTACAGGTAAGGATCAGATCTCCCAGCCCCGCCATGCCCATGAATGTTTCAGGCTTAGCGCCAAGTGCACAGCCGAGTCTACAAAGTTCAGCCAACCCCCTTGTAATCAACATAGTACGTGTATTAGCACCGAAACCAAAGCCATCAGACATACCTGCACCAATTGCAATGACGTTTTTTACCGCCCCCCCCAATTGAATGCCAATGAAATCATCATTGTTATAAACTCGGAATTTACGGCTACAATGCAAAAGCTTTGCTAGGTCACTGGCAAATAAAGTCTCAGTTGAAGATACAGAAATAGCCGTGGGCAAACCGGCAGCCATTTCTTTTGCAAAAGTAGGCCCTGATAAAACAGCCAAAGGCACTGCTTCACCGAGTTTTTCAACTGCGACTTCTTGTAATAAGCGCCCGGTATTCGGCTCTAACCCTTTTGTCGCCCACACCACTTTGGCACCCTCATTGAGCATGGGTTGAATTTGCTCTAATGTTTTTGCAAAAGCATGGCTTGGCACAACCACTAAGATGATCTGACTAGCCTTAACTGCTTTTGCTAAATCACTCTCAAGCTTTAAAGTTTCAGGAAAAGTAATATCGGGAAGATAACGTTGATTTTTACGCTCAGTTGCTAGCGTCTCAACATCATCGGCGTTTCTACCCCATAAGGTTACTGCGTGTCCATTTCGGGCAAAACTAATAGCAAGGGCGGTGCCATAAGACCCCGCCCCTAATACAGATACAACTGATTGTTCTGTTTTCATATAATTATGCGTCAGCTGGTTGCTCTGCTTGTGCTGCAC
Organism: uncultured Pseudoalteromonas sp.; assembly: GCA_964479805.1. Lineage (GTDB taxonomy): Bacteria > Pseudomonadota > Gammaproteobacteria > Enterobacterales > Alteromonadaceae > Pseudoalteromonas. The sequence goes on from CAYZOE010000004.1 coordinate 25,437, forward strand.
GTTGCTGCATGTACTGTGCAAATAGTGCGTCAAAGTTTACTGGCGCTAAGTTAAGTTGTGGGAACGTGCCCTTGTTCACTAGAGCTGAAACTGCTTCACGTGCATATGGGAAAAGAATATTCGGGCAGAATGCACCTAGCATATGTGCCATTTGTAACTCTTCAAGTTCAGCAATTTGGAAAATACCCGCCTGCTGAATTTCACATAAGAATGCTGTTTCTTCACCGATAGAAGCTGTTACAGTCAGTGCTAGTACAACTTCGAATATACCTTCATCTAATTTATTAGAACGAGTATCCATGTCTAATTTTACTTCAGGCGTCCACTCTTTTTGAAAAATAGCAGGAGAGTTAGGCGTTTCAAAAGACACGTCTTTTGTGTAAATGCGCTGAATTGTGAATTGTGGTCCTTCCTGCGGAGCAGCAGCTTGGTTTGCTTGTTCTGTCATGAGTGTTCCTAAAACTTGTATTTCTTAATGTAATTATTATGCGTTCAATAGGGTGTCAAGTTTACCCTGCGCTTCGATTGCCATCATATCATCGCAACCGCCAATATGCGTGTTATTGATAAAGATTTGTGGAACGGTAGAACCACCATTTGCTTTTTCAATCATTTCATCGCGTAATTCAGGCTGAGCAGCAATATCATATTCAGTGTATGTTACACCTTTACTGTCTAATAATCCCTTTGCTCTGTGGCAAAAAGGGCAGTAATCTTTCGTATAAATAACAACGTTGCTCATAAAATCCTCTTGATTATTTTCCGGTCGCTACAGGCAGGTTAGCATTTTGCCATGCGCCCATACCACCGCTTAGTACATAAACATGCTCGAAACCCGCCTTTAACGCGTTGTTTGCGATACTATTTGCTGTCATGCCTGTTGTACATACCAATATAATGGGATTAGATTTAAACTTTTCAAGACTTGTAAAGTCATTTTGTTTCGCTTTTTCAGCGCACAGTTGCACAGCACCTGCAATACGGCCTGCGTTAAATTCTTTTGCCGGTCGAATATCAACGACTTTACCTTCTTCTTTGTTGACCAGCAGTGTAAGTTGCTGCGGGTTAATTTGGCGAATTGCAGAAAATTTGCTTTTAAACCAGCTCATTACAATCATCGCAACAAGGGCCAACCAAATAATGCTAAGCACGGCATTATTGCCGATAAATTCAATATATTGTTCCATGAAATTTCCAACTACTCTGGATCTAATGATTTAGATCTTGTCTTAAAGCTCAATGACTCGGCAGTATACCGCTTGCGATTGTTTGGGTATACCCTTTTATATATGTGTTATTTACTTCACGCTAAGATGAAGATTATTCCTTTTCAAAGGGCTGAATATTCATACAAAACACGGTATGCTACGCGCAGAGTTCGTGCCTTAGTTTAGGAGCCCAAATGACTGCACAGAAAAAACCACTTGTTCTAATGATTTTAGATGGTTGGGGATACAGAGAAGAAAGCGAAAGCAACGCAATTTTAGCTGCAAATACGCCCGTTTTAGATAACTTATGGGCCACACGCCCTCATACACTCATTTCAGGTTCAGGTTTGGATGTAGGTCTACCAGATGGGCAAATGGGGAACTCTGAAGTTGGTCACGTAAATTTAGGTGCTGGCCGTATCGTTTATCAAGACTTTACTCGTATTACTAAAGCAATCGACGACGGTGAGTTTGAACACAACCCTGTATTAGTAGACAACATCGATAAGGCGGTTAATGCAGGTAAAGTAGTCCACTTAATGGGTCTATTAAGCCCTGGTGGCGTGCATAGTCATGAAGATCACATTATTGCGGCCATTAAACTTGCTGCAAATCGTGGTGCAAAAGCGGTTTACTTCCATGCCTTTTTGGATGGCCGTGATACACCTCCTCGCAGTGCGCAAGCTTCAATTGAAAAAATCGAAGCGCTATTCACAGAATTAGACTGTGGCCGCCTTGCTTCAATTGTGGGTCGTTACTATGCAATGGACCGCGATAACCGCTGGGAGCGTGTAGAATCAGCCTACAACCTAATGGTGTGTGCTGAAGGTCAACACACTTTCAACAATGGTGTTGAAGCGCTCTTAGCAGCTTACGACCGTAATGAAAACGACGAGTTTGTTGCAGCATCACTGGTTCAACCTGATGCAGCACCTGCTTCAACCATCAATGATGGTGACACTGTTATTTTCGTAAACTTCCGAGCTGACCGTGCCCGTCAAATGACGCGTGCGTTTATCGATGCTGACTTTACAGGATTCGAAAAGAAACAAGCACCTGAATTAAGTGCGTTCGTAATGATGACTGAATATGCTGCAGACATTAACGCACCTATCGCCTTCGCCCCTGAAAAGCTGCATAACGTACTTGGTGAATGGCTAGCGAAACATGGTAAGACACAACTACGTATTTCTGAAACAGAAAAATACGCACATGTAACCTTCTTCTTCAGTGGCGGTCGTGAAGAGTTATTTGCTGGTGAAAAGCGTGAACTGATCCCTTCTCCACAAGTTGCCACTTATGATCTGCAACCAGAGATGAACTCAACTATGTTGACTGATAAGCTGGTTGAAGCAATTGAAAGCGGTGAACATGATGTGATCATCTGTAACTATCCGAATGGCGATATGGTTGGCCACTCTGGTGTATTTGAAGCCGCAGTGAAAGCCTGTGAAGCCGTTGATGCATGTATTGGTCGCGTTGTTGAGGCTTTAGAAAAAGTCGGTGGCGAAGCACTTATCACAGCTGACCATGGAAACGCAGAACAAATGACCAATGCAAAAACAGGTCAAGCACATACTGCACACACTAGCGAACCAGTGCCATTTATTTATTTAGGCCGTGATGCACAATCACACACAGGTAAAACTCTTAGTGATGTAGCACCGACTATGCTGCATTTACTTGGTATAGAACAACCTGCAGAAATGACAGGTTCACCTATCATGACTATTAAGTAATGCACACAAGCTTACGCATTATTTTTGGCATAATAACTTTGTTGGTATTGGCTTTTGCCAATGCCAACGAATCTCGTACTAAACAAGATTTAGATGCGGTACAAAAAGAACTAGAAAAAAGCCAAAAAAGCTATCAGCAACAAAGTCAGAGATTCAATAAACTTAAAAGCAAACTGCGTGACTTCGAGTTACAAATCGCGCAACACGCTAAGGCATTATCATTTACCGAACAGGGCATCAATGAAAACCGCCAAAAGCAATACACTCTTAAAAGTGAGAACAAAAGCCTAGAACAACGAAAAAATAAACTACAGACACTTCTCGCTGGACAATTAAAAAGCGCCTACATGACTGGCAGTCATGACTATTCAAAAATGTTACTCAATCAAGAGCATAGCGCGACGCTTGAGCGCACCTTGAGTTATTACGATTACTTTAACAAATCTCGTATCGCGCAAATAGAAGCTTTAAAGAAAGTCATAGAAAAATTGGCTGAAAACCAAAAGTCGCTAGAACAGAAACAGCAACAACTCGACGATTTATTTACACAACAAACAGCGCGTTTAGCCGCACTCAAAGCCACCAAAGAACAGCGTCAAAATAGCATCTCACAACTCAATAGCGCCTTAAAGCAAACACAAAGTGCCATCGCTTATCTAAAAGAGAATGAACAAACTTTAATCACCATGCTCTCGCAGTTACATGAGCAGCAGGGTGAATCAATGGTTCCTGTTGAGCTTGTTGGCTTACGCAATAAAAAGGGTAAGTTACCCTGGCCGAGTAAAGGTCGCTTAAAACACCGCTTTGGTCAACGCAAACATGCCGGTATGAATTGGAAAGGGGTATTTATTGCGTCAAAAGCAGGAGATAACGTCAAAGCCGTACAACAAGGCCAAGTTGTTTTTGCCGATTGGCTCAATGGTTTTGGTTGGGTCATTGTCGTCGATCATGGTCTTGGTTATATGAGTTTATATGGTCACGCGCAAACGCTTTTAAAAGACGTCGGTGATCAAGTTCGTAGCGGTGAAAGTATTGCATTAATAGGTCAGAGCGGCGGACAAGCTGATCCTGGTCTATACTTTGAGTTACGGCATAAAGGAAGCGCTGTCGATCCAGTAAAGTGGTGCAAATAAGTTAAAGAATAACCTTGCTGCACCTGACTAGGAGCAGCATATGAATTCATTCTTAATCAATTCAAAACCGTTAGATTTCCTTAAATCTAAATTTATTTTCTTATGCATGTTTATGATGCTGAGTTTATACATCAGTCGTTCAGCCATCGCATCTACAGCACAATTTACTCAGCAACAAACCAACGAAATTCTTTATCACATCCATACCTATTATGTGGATGATGTGCCACTTAGTCAGTATCAAAAAAGTAACTTAATCGATGTCTTTGACCAACTTGATCCTTACTCAAAGTATTTAAGTGCCAGTGAACTTGAAAGCTTATTCAGTGCCGCTAATGGCCGTTACACAGGCATAGGCATTGAAGTTGAAGAAGTTGACAATCGCATTGTAATTTTAGGGACATTACCCGGCTCACCCGCTGAGCAAGCAGGCATTGAAGGCGGCGATAAACTGGTAGCAATAAATTCTGAAGATGTCACTAAAAGAGACATTGCCCACGTTTCTAAGTTACTAAAAGACGCGGCGCTAAAAACCATCTACATAACCGTTGAGCGTGCAAAAAGCGAGTTAACATTAGCACTAAGACGTGAAGAAATTAATGTTGAAAGCGTATTTAGCCAGCTTTTAAGCAGCCAAAACGCCTATATTTCTCTGCAAAGCTTCAATAATCACAGTTACCATGACGTTGCACGTCACATCAACAAACTGACTTCAAATAACGGTGGTCCACTTGCAGGACTAATCATCGACCTACGTGATAACCCTGGTGGCACTTTAAGCAGCGCGGTGGCTATTTCAGATTTATTTTTGCAAGCAGGCACCATAGTCACCACTAAAGGGCGCTTTTATGATGCAAACCAAAAATTTGTCGCACAACATGGTGATATTTTAAATGGCGCCCCGATTGTGGTGTTAATCAACGAGCAGTCCGCTTCTGCAGCAGAAATCTTAGCTGGCGCTTTACAAGATAACCAACGCGCAATCGTCGTCGGTAGCAAGTCTTATGGCAAAGGCTCAGTGCAGTCACTGATCCCCATCGGCGATGGTACAACTGCACTAAAACTGACTACTGCAAAATATTTTACACCTTCTGGTCGCTCTATAGATGGAGTGGGTATTAAGCCTAATATTTTACTGGCTGAACAAGGGCTTTCACATTTAAATAAACGCGCTATAATGGCTGGTGAACTTTCGAACAACATGGCTAATTTAGCTCTGTTAGACAAGCATTTAGCCGACGCGAAAAGTTATTACAAAAATTAAATAAGAGAGTACTCACTCTCAAGCTACAGGCATATAAATAGAAGAATACACTGTGCGCTCATTATTATGGTTATTGCTAAGCGTTTTTTACTTAGTAATACCTTTACATGCAAAACAAATTGCCATAGTGATCGATGACGTGGGAAACCACCAGCGCGATCTCAATTTGCTATCTCTTCCCGGTGAGCTGACTTTTGCCATTTTACCGCATACCCCTTATTCACAAAAATTTGCATACCTAGCCAGCCAACAGAGTAAAGAGTTACTTTTGCATGTGCCAATGCAAGCCATTGAAGACAAAACGCTCGGCCCCGGCGCATTGACTTTAGACATGGATAAACAAACGCTACAAATGACTCTAGGTCATGCATTGGCAAGTTTACCTCAGGTCAGTGGCGTGAATAATCATATGGGATCAGCACTGACTCAATACAGCGATCCTATGAAATGGACGATGGAAGTTTTACGCAAACGCGATTTGTATTTTCTTGATAGCCGAACAACTAATGAGTCACAAGCTCAAACTGTGGCTGACTTATATGGTGTGGCTAATATTGCACGTCAAGTCTTTCTCGATAACGAGAAACAAGATGCCTACTTTGCTCAACAGTTGGCTGAAGCTAAAAGCATCTCTTTAAGAAATGGCCAAAGCGTACTTATCGCGCACCCATATCCTGAAACTGTGGCGTTTTTACACGAACAAATCCCACTATTACTTGCACAAGGCTACGAGCTCGTTCCCCTATCGCAACTCGTTCACACTCGCTATGTTCAACTTGCGAAAAATACGGGGCAATAGTGACAAGCATCGCTGAGAAATAAAACTTTGATCTCGATTTAAGCAAGCCAGAATAAAATGGGTTATAACTTTATAAGTTGATCCAAATTAGGACTGTTTAAAATGCTTCATATTGTTTCTGAACTAATGACTGCCGATCCATTTGCAGTACATCACCAGTCAACCGTTAAAGAAGTGCACGACTTGATGCGCGAGAAAAACATTCGCCATATTCCTGTGATCGATGCACAGGGTATTTTAAAAGGCATGCTGACACAAAAGATCATGGTCGCACAAGTAATGAAAATTATGGCAACCTTTGGCCCTAATGCGATTGAAAGAAAGGAAAAACAAATCATTGCCCAAGACATTATGGCAACTGACTTTGCCAGTATTCGGCCGGAGCAATCACTAAGTGAAGTGGCACAGTTTTTTGCAAAAAACCGTCATGGTTGTATGCCTGTAGTCGACGAAGAAGGAAAGCTACTGGGGATTTTAACCTCATCTGACTTTGTCAGGCTTGCAGCGGCCCTTTTGTCTTAACCCCTAAGCTATTTTAAGAACAAAAAGGAGGCTTAGCCTCCTTTTTCAATGAACTTATGGCTTATAGCCTATGTAAAAGCTTACGCTTTTGCTTGTAGCGTTCTTGCTACGGTACGCATACCTAATGTTGTCGCACCAGCAGACCATAAGCTACCAGCGCTGTTTTGGAATGAAGCGGCTAGATCGATGTGTACCCAACCTTGACCTTCATTTGGTACAAAGCGCGATAAGAAACCTGCAGCATTCGATGCGCCACCGTAGCCGCCACCTTTTTGCGCTCGGCTATTAGCAGTGTCAGCGTAAGGTGAAGGGCAGTTGTTTTGATGCCACTTTTCAAGTGGAAGTGGCCAAGCCGCTTCAAACTCTTCTTCAGCGAACTGCTGAACTTCTGATACTAATGCTTTATCAAGACCGAATAATGCATTGTATTCTTGACCTACAGCAACCAGTGCAGCACCCGTTAGCGTTGCCGCATCAATGATTAATGGCGCACCCGTTTCACCAGCAGCCATTAGACCATCGGCCAGAACTAAACGGCCTTCAGCGTCCGTATTTACGATCTCAACTGTTGTGCCATTTTTATAAGTTAGGATATCACCTAGCTTGTAAGCATGGCCTGAAATTAAGTTTTCAGCACAACATAAGAATAATTTGATGCGCTTGTCGATGCCGCGTTGAATGGCAATCGCTAGACCTGCAGTCACAGTCGCCGCTCCCCCCATGTCGCACTTCATTGATAACATGCCTTCGCTAGGTTTGATTGAGTAACCACCTGAATCAAACGTAATACCTTTACCTACCAGCGCCGCACTAACAGGCGCACCTTCGTCACCAGTTGGGTTGTAATCAAGCTCTAGTAATACCGGTGGGCGTTCGCTGCCACGGCCTACTTCGTGAATACCGATCCATTGTTGCTCAAGAAGTGCATTACCTTTAATGATGTTGTAACTCACATGCTTAGGCGCTAAAGATTGGATAAACTCAGCCGCTTTGCTGGCTAGACTCTCAGGATAAACGTCTTCAGCTGTGCCATTGATCATCTGACGCGTCCAAGTTGCAGCATTTTTCAATGCTGCAAGCTCAGCTAAATCTGACTGTTCATTGTCAACAAACTCAACACCATCAAGTTTCTTTGCAGTGGCAAAACCTTGATAGAACGCCCACTGTGACTCAGTACACCAAGCATCACCTTGTAATGCCACTTGCTTAATACCTTGTTGAGAAAGGCTGCGCGCTGCTTTTTGTACTAATTTAAGAGTTTCGTTTTGCTGCAGGTGAACAATTGCACCAAGTTGATCAAACGATAGCAATGCATCCGTGCTCCACGGCGCTGTAGGTGTTTGTTCACTGATACGAACAATGAATTTATCAGACATAGTTTGTGTTCTCTTATACGCTTATTGTTAGCATCAAGTGTACACTAGCACTGAGTCTCACCCAACCTATTGCGATTAAAGAATGAAGTTCACGCCAAAGCTCGAAAAAGCCACCTTAATAAAGCGCTATAAACGCTTTTTAGTCGACCTAGAAACACCTAATCAGAAATTTACTGTTCATTGTGCCAATACTGGAAAAATGACTGGCTGTGCTGATCCGGGTTTTAATGCTTACTACTCAACCAGTGATAATCCAAAACGAAAATATCCGCACTCATTAGAATTAACAGAAAATTCAGTGGGTGACTTTATTTGCGTGAATACCGCTGTAGCAAATAAGTTGGCGATTGAAGGCATAATGCAAAATATGATTTCTGAATTGCAAGGCTATGCGCATTTGCAACCCGAAGTAAAATATGGACAAGAAAATAGTCGGATTGACATTTTGCTTAAAGATGAACACAAGCCACTTTGCTATGTTGAAATAAAATCAGTCACATTATTAGAAAATGGACAAGGTTATTTCCCCGATACTCAAACAGTCCGGGGCCAAAAACACCTCAGAGAATTAATCGATATCGTCCAGCAGGGCCATCGCGCTGTACTACTGTTTATGGTGATGCATACAGGTATAGAGTCAGTAAAGGCCGCAGCCCACCTTGACCCAAAGTACGCGAAATTACTGAATGACGCACAGACTGCCGGCGTAGAAGTTATCGCTTATAACTGTGAAATAAGCCCGCAGAAAATAATCCTAAAGCACAAAATTCCCGTACTTAGCTCTTGAATTAGTCATCTAAGCCCCCACATAGCCTGCCAATATTAAGTTGTTCTCTTAATCTGGCACCTACTGTATTTAACCAACCCACAGTAAAAAAGGTTTGCTTAGGGGAGCATATTTTGCTATTTATAGCCGCCGGCGATAGCCGCCGTTATGTTAAGGATTTAGGAGAATGCTATGCCAGACCAAAAAAAATTAGGGTTATTGGCTCAAGCCGGTTTACAACCATATCAAGAACAACCGGGCGAAGAATACATGAATGATGCACAACGTGCGCATTTCAAGAAGATTTTAGAAGCATGGCGTTTAGACCTTCGTAATGAAGTAGACAGAACAATGAACCATATGCAGGATGAAGCGGCAAACTTCCCTGATCCGGTTGACCGTGCTGCGCAAGAAGAAGAATTCTCTTTAGAGTTGCGTACCCGAGATAGAGAAAGAAAACTCATCAAGAAAATCGAAAAAACACTCAACTTAATCGAAGAAGATGACTTCGGTTACTGTGAGTCTTGTGGCATTGAGATCGGTATTCGTCGTCTTGAGGCTCGTCCAACTGCCGACCTATGCGTAGACTGTAAAACGATAGCTGAAATTAAAGAAAAACAGAACGGCCGCGCTTAATTACGGTATATGCATAACGAAGCATTGTCCATTTCAGGGGGCTATCGAGGCCGATTTGCCCCTTCACCTTCGGGCTCCCTTCACTTCGGCTCACTCGTCGCCGCTCTTGCCAGTTATTTAGACGCCAAAAAACATCAAGGCTCGTGGCTTGTACGAATAGAAGACATAGACACACCTCGCGTCGTGAAAGGTGCTGACAGTGCCATCTTAACTGCTCTAGAAAAGTTTGGCTTACATTGGGATGAACAAGTCGAATACCAAAGCCAGCGTCATGCGCTTTACCAAGACACCTTAACACAGCTTCAGCCCGACCTTTATGCCTGTAACTGTACGCGTAAAATGATCAAACAAGCAGGTGGGCTGTATCAGGGTCATTGTAAATCACTGGCACTTGATTATGACAACCATGCTATTCGCTTAACGCAAACACATCCGATATATCAATTTACAGATCTACTACAAGGTCAGATATATGTACCTCATGCCTTGGCCAAAGAAGACTATATTGTCAAACGCCGCGATGGCTTATTTGCCTATCAGTTAGTGGTCGTGGTTGATGATATCGAGCAAAAAATCAGTCGTGTGGTACGTGGTGCCGATTTATTAGAACCCACAGCAAGACAAATTAGTTTGTTTAAACAGCTCAATCACTCAGTGCCTGAGTATGCACATGTACCTTTAGCTGTAACAGAGCCTGGCTTTAAACTCTCAAAACAAAATCATGCTCCCGAAATCAATATTAATGACCCGATCCCTGAATTATTGCGAGCGTTAAGCTTTTTAGGACTCGACGTCACTGATGATATGAAACTCTGTAATGTTGATGAAGTTTTGACTTGGGCAAGTACACAGTTTTCTCTTGGAGCTATTCCAAATGTACTCGAAAAGAGCATCATAGTATAACTGGTCGCAATTCAAGCACATTCGCACCTGATTACGACACACTAAACCCATTTTTAGATCAGTTTATTTCTACTCCTAGCTTAATTTTTTAGTGACGCTAGTATATTATTAGCCACTTTGATTTTACCTATTTAAGCTGAGCTGTGATTAATACCAACCCTCAATAATACTCAATCAATTTGAGGGACTAAAACTGACGCTAGCGTCGCTGAAAATTTCTTATTTAGAACAACTAAATAGTATAATTTTCACCATGCTATTGATAAGTTTTACTTGCCTCAAAAGAAATCACTTAATTATGAGGGGTGGTCTAAGAGATTTACTAGTTTATTGATATTGAATTAGTAAACGTTTTTTAAGTCTGCAGCCGCAAACTTTTAGGGGTGACAAGGCGAATTTATGCGCCAATAGCTGGCCTATTGCAAATAAGTTCAACGTAGTTAGCCTTAAAAGTAACCGCTGGAGATAGATTTATTATCCAGAGCTCAGGTTATTTAATAGGTTACCAACTGAGCGTTTTAGGAGACGGGTCATTATTTCCAAGCTAATTAACATGTGCAAAAAGTGGGTCAAGCCAGACTCATCAGATGCACACCATACAACCTCGGCAACACCCGCTTTAATCACTCGTGCCGAGCATGGTATCTCGCGCAAGCAATTTAGCCCGAATGCCATCAAAGTTTTGTATCGCTTGAAAGATGGTGGCTACGACGCTTATCTCGTTGGTGGTTGTATTCGTGATATTTTGATGGGGATCCAGCCAAAAGATTTCGACGTTGTCACCAATGCAACGCCAGAAGAAATCAAAAAATTATTTAGAAACTGCCGTCTCATCGGTCGCAGATTCCGTCTAGCCCATATCGTTTTTGGTCGTGAAATCATTGAAGTCGCCACCATGCGCGGTCACCATGAAGCCGATGAGCGTAAAAATGCGACCAGCCAATCAAGTGAACATGGTCAACTGCTCCGTGACAATGTATACGGCAGCATCGAAGAAGATGCTCAGCGTCGTGATTTCTCAATAAACGCACTTTATTACTCGATCAATGACTTTAGCATTCATGATTTTGCACGCGGTGTCGAAGCAATCAACGCGCGAAAAATAGAATTGATTGGCGATCCTGAAACTCGTTATCGTGAAGATCCGGTACGTATGTTACGCGCGGTTCGTTTTGCAACCAAACTAGATATGGAAATTGCACCTGGCACGAAAAAACCTATCTACAAGCTAGCTGATTTATTAGGTAATATTCCGCCTGCACGCTTATTCGAAGAAACACTGAAACTATTTTTAAATGGCAAAGCGGTTGAAAATTACATACAGCTTCGCGAGTTTGGCCTATTCAAACAGCTATTCCCTGCACTAGACGAAATCTTAGAACAAAGCGAGACTGGCTTTGAAACGCGCTTTATTGAGCAAATGTTTGCCAATACTGACACACGTATTAATCAAGATAAAAAAGTCACGCCAGCATTTATCTACGCAGCGTTACTTTGGTTCCCGCTGCAGCAACGCACTCAACAGATCATCGAGCAACAAGGCATGTCTGAGTTTGATGCCTTCAATCAGGCGATGAACCAAGTTTTAAACCAAAACGCCCAACACGTGTCTGTGCCAAAACGCTTTACATTAGGAGCTCGTGATATCTGGCATATCCAAATGCGTTTAGACAAACGTTCAGGCCAACGTGCTTATCGTTTAAGCCTGCAGCCTCGCTTCAAAGCCGCTTATGATTTCTTACTACTGCGTGTAGAAAGTGGCGAAGGATCTCAGCAAGCACTCGCAGATTGGTGGACTGAATACTTAAAATCAGATGTAACTGGTCAAAAAGAGCTAGTCAAAAACTTAGGCCAACCTGATGGTAAGAAGCCGCGTCGCCGTTACCGAAGAAAGCCAAAGAAAAAAACAGGTGATGCATGATCCCAGTTTATATTGGCTTGGGCGCCAACCTTGAAGCCCCTGTTTCACAGCTGCAAAATGCAGTGAAAGCTCTCAGTGCACTTGCTGACTGTGAGCTAAAAAAAGTCTCGCAGTTTTATTCATCTAAGCCTATGGGGCCTCAAGACCAGCCTGATTATGTTAATGCTGTTGCATTACTCAATACTTCACTTGCGCCAGAAGCTCTGCTTGATGAATTGCAACGTATTGAACTTGAACAAGGTCGTCAGCGTAAAGATGAACGCTGGGGCCCAAGAACCCTAGATTTAGATATTTTGCTATTTGATGATCAAACCATAAATACCGAGCGTTTAACCGTGCCACACTATGGTCTATGTGAACGTGAGTTTGTGGTTTACCCACTATTAGAAATCTCACCTGAGTTAAAACTGCCCAATGGCAACACACTGGCTACTATTGCTCAGCAAGTGTCACTCAATGGTTTAACGCCGTTAAGGCAGAATTAAATTAACCCCAAGAGGAACAACATGGCTAAAGTGACCGTCTCTACACTGGCTAAAATGAAACAAGAAAAACAAAAAATTACCGCATTAACAGCTTATGACGCGAGTTTCTCTCAGCTTTTTCACAATCAAGGTGTTGATGTTGTCTTGGTTGGTGATTCACTGGGCATGGTTTTGCAAGGCGGTGATGACACGCTTGCTGTCACCACTGATGACATCGCCTATCATACCAAGTGTGTTCGCGCAGGTTCAAAAGATCTATTTGTGATCGCAGATATGCCATTTATGAGCTATGCCAACGTAGAGCAAGCTTGTAATAATGCTGCACAGTTGATGCGTGCGGGTGCAAACATGGTAAAGTTAGAAGGTGGTGAATGGTTACACGACAGCATTCGCGCACTGACTCAGCAAGGTATTCCGGTGTGTGGTCATTTAGGCTTAACGCCGCAATCTGTTCATGTATTTGGCGGTTTTAAAATTCAGGGTCGCGAGTCTGAGCAAGCAGATAAAATGGTTGCTGACGCGCAAGCACTAGAAGCTGCTGGTGCACAACTTCTCGTCATTGAGTGTATTCCTTCTGCGCTAGCTAAACGTATCACTGAGTCTGTAAACATTCCTGTAATTGGTATTGGTGCTGGCAAAGTCACCGATGGCCAAATCTTAGTGATGCATGATCTTGTCGGTATTTCTGCAGGTTACATTCCTAAGTTTTCGAAAAACTTTTTAGCCGAAACAGGCAACATGCATGATGCAGTTAAAAAGTACTGTGATGATGTAAAGTCAGGTGCCTTCCCAAGTAGCGAACATGAGTTTAACTAATGCAGTCAGTCAGTGAAATAAAATCGCTTCGCAGCCAAATTAAGGCTTGGCGTCAGCAAGGCTTGAGCATTGCATTTGTACCAACTATGGGCAATCTCCATCAAGGTCACTTTTCACTTGTAGAAAGAGCGAAAACACTCGCAGATAAAGTGGTTGTAAGTATTTTCGTCAATCCTATGCAATTTGGTGCCAACGAAGATTTAGACAGCTATCCAAGAACGTTAGACGCCGACAAACAAGGTCTTGCTGAAATTGGTACTGCGCTCGTGTTTACGCCGACCGTCGATGTTATGTATCCAAATGGCCTAGCTGTACAAAGTTATGTAGACGTACCTGATATTTCTATGGGTTATTGCGGTGGTACGCGACCGGGTCATTTCAAAGGCGTAGCAACCGTCGTTACCAAGCTGTTCAACATGGTACAGCCAGATTTTGCTTGTTTTGGCGAGAAAGACTTTCAACAGTTGCAAGTGATTCGCGCTATGGTTCGAGACCTGTCTATGCCAATTGAAATTATTGGTGTACCAACACAGCGTGAAGTTTCAGGGCTGGCGATGAGTTCTCGTAATGGTTACTTATCTGAGCAAGAAAAAAACACTGCCAAAGTGTTGTATCAAACCCTATTAAATGCGAGTCAATCGCTTGAGCAAGGTAATAAAGCGTTCGATGCGATTGAGCTAGAAGCGAAACAAGCACTTGAACAAGCTGGTTTGAAACCTGATTACTTTGCCATTGCTGAAAAAGACAATTTAAAACCTGCTACACTTGAAACTAAAGAGTTTGTTATTCTTGCGGCCGCTTTCTTAGGCAAAGTGAGACTGATCGATAACTTACAAGTTTCTGCGTAGAAGGATAATTAAAAATGAAAGCTTTACTTATTGTCATCTCTATTTTGTTAGTGGGATGTGGGGCAACCAGCAGTGAACTCAATCAATGTGCACAACAAAACTATCAATGTGAAAGTAACTGTGCGCAGCGTCATACTGAAAACACCTTAGGGCATCAGATATGCAGTAATGAATGCATTGATAACTATAACAGCTGTAAAGCCGAGACCGAAGCTTTGCTAAATAAGCCTTTAAATTAATATTATTCCAATCCTAAATAATACTTCATTAAGAGGGTTGGTATTATTCAGACACAAAAAAACCGCTGAACTTCAGCGGTTTTTTATTTTTAATCTATTTGCCTAAATTAAAGAAGACCTAACTTCTTCATTTCAGCAGCAGCAACCTTGCTAGGAAGTGGTACATAACCATCTTTCTCTACGATTTGCTGACCTTCTTTAGAAAGTACCATCTTTAAGAATTCAGCTTCAATTGGTGAAAGCGGCTTGTTTGGGTGCTTGTTCACGTAAACATATAAGAAACGTGATAGTGGGTATTTGCCTTTAGAAACGTTGTCTAAAGTTGCGTCTACGAACTTATCACCTTTTTTCGCTAATGGCACAGTGCGTACACCAGATGTCTTATAACCAATTCCTGAGTAACCGATTGCATTGATTGAAGAAGAAATAGACTGTACCACTGATGCAGAACCTGGTTGTTCGTTTACGTTGTTACGGAAGTCACCCTTACATAGTGCTTTCTTTTTGAAGTAACCGTAAGTACCAGATACTGAATTACGACCATAAAGCTGAACGTCTTTGCCAGACCAGTCACCGTTTAGACCCACATCACCCCAACGATTGATTTCACTATCTGCACCACACTTACGTGTTGAAGAGAAGATTGCATCGACTTGGTCAATACGTAGACCTTTGATTGGGTTATCTTTGTGTACAAATACTGCCAGCGCATCGATTGCTACACGCACTTCAGTTGGCTTGTAGCCGTAGCGCTTTTCGAACGCTTCGATTTCTTTTGACTTCATTTTACGGCTCATAGGACCGAAGTTTGAAGTTGCTTCAGTTAATGCCGGTGGAGCAGTTGAAGAACCCGCTGCTTGAATTTGGATATTTACGTTAGGGTAAATACGCTTATATTCTTCAGCCCAAAAAGTCATCATGTTTGCAAGCGTATCAGAGCCGACAGATGAGAAGTTACCTGAAATACCACTTGTTTTGTTATACATAGGTAGCTTTTCATCTAAAGCTGATACTGGTGTTGATAATAAAGTTGTTACCGCTACACCCATTGCAGCTACTAAACTTTTAAATTTCATTTGGGTTTCTCCAGTTGTTCGTCCCAATTAGTTAACGTGGTTCATTTTGCAGCGATTAAATGACAATTAAATTACTAAAAAATTACACTTTTATGACTACCATTTTATTTACTGTCATAATTAGTAATGCGTGTTTTTGGAAAAGCAAAAGAAAAACATGAGCCTTCTCCTACTTCACTGCTGATATCTAAGTGAGAATCATGACGCGTTAATACATGTTTAGTGATCGCTAAACCTAAACCTGACCCGCCAGTTTTACGACTTCTTGCCTTATCAACTCGATAAAAGCGCTCAGTCAATCGATTAATATGCTCAGAGGCTATGCCATCACCATTATCAGTCACAGAGAAAAACGCTTGGTCATCTTTTATTTGCCATTGCACATGAATATTGCCGTTTGGTTTGGTGTAATGCACGGCATTGAATACCAAATTCGAAAACGCGCTACGCAACTCATCTGCTGCACCGACAATGTCAAGTTCAGGGTCAACATCGAAACTGATTTCATGTCCTTTTTCTTTATTAATAGAATTCGCTTCGGTCGCAATAAGCGCCAACATATCAGGCACTCTAACCGGTTTGTCATTATCGTATTTACGTGCTCCTTCTATACGAGAAAGCGACAGTAATTGATTGACCAAGCTATCCATACGATGACATTGCTCTATCATAGTCTGATGTGCTTTCGCCCACATTGATGGCGGTGGCAGATTCTCTTCGTCCATCATTTCTAAGTAGCCAGTCACTACCGTCAGCGGCGTACGAAGCTCATGGGATACATTGGCAACAAAATCTTTACGCATCTGCTCTAACTGCTTAAGCCGAGAGATATCGCGCACCACCATCATAAGCTGTCCAGCATAAGGCATTACCCTAAACTCAAGAGTTTGCTCTTGATTATGCGAAACCTCAAGTTCTAATGGCTCATCGAACTTCTGCTTGTTCATGTATTTTGCAAACTTTGGGTCCCGCACTAAGTTATCTAAACGCTGACCATGATCGGTTGGCCACTGTAGTCCTAATACTTTGAGTGCAAGCTGATTACACCAAATAATGCTTAAATCAGTCTGTAATACCACGACCGCATCAGGAACCGCTTCTGCACCTTCACGAAAACGGCGGATCAACTCAGCCAATTCATTACGTTTTTTACGGTTACGATGTTGAAGGTGATATATGCCTTCAAAGATCTGCTCCCAGGCACCCTCGCCTTCTGGCGGATTAAAACTACGCTGATTAAGCAACCAATCACTTAATCGAAAGAGTTGATTATAATGCCAAAGTAACAGCGCGAGCGCGCCTAAAAACAGCAAGATGAAAGGTGCGCCGATTAAAACGCCCACCAAAGCCAATGGTATAAAATACAAAAACAGGCGTTTAATTAACGCCTGTTTATTAATTACTCGATACATAAATACAGTGTATCCAAAGCTGAGTGCTTACATTTTACTAGAAAAACGGTAACCAGCACCGCGAACAGTTTGCACTAGTCTATCATGACCTAGCGGTGCAATTGCCTTGCGCAAACGTCGAATATGTACATCAACGGTGCGATCTTCAACATAGACGTTAGTGCCCCAGACATGATCTAATAATTGCTCACGACTGTAAACACGTTCAGGGTGTGTCATAAAGAAGTGTAGTAAGCGGAATTCCGTTGGACCCATGTCTAGTTCATTCCCCGCCGATGTGACTCGGTGAGAAATAGGATCTAAACGCAAACCATGCACCTCAATGGCTTCTTCCAGCGAGGTTGGAGAAACACGACGAATTACCGCCTTAATACGTGCCATTAGTTCTTTAGGAGAGAAAGGTTTAGTCACATAGTCGTCTGCACCTACCTCAAGACCTTTTACTTTATCTTCTTCTTCACCGCGCGCAGTTAACATGATGATTGGGATCTGACGCGTGAATTCGCTTTGCTTAAACTTTTTAGCAATTTGAATACCACTGCCGCCCGGAAGCATCCAGTCTAATAAAACCATATCAGGATATGGCTCTACCATTGCGGCCATTGCCGAATCATAATCTTCAGCTTCTATTGCCTGAAATCCATTTTGCTCCAATACGAAAACTAACATTTCTCTGATTGGTGCTTCATCATCAACTACAAGTACTTTACGTGACATTCCCACAGTTCTCTTCGATTTACCCAAGTTGGTTTCATTATTATGACTTAGTATGACAATTTTATGAAAAAATAATCCGATCTTAAAAAGAATATTTATCAGGTCATATAAATGAAAAAAACATTATCTCATAAATAACAATAATTTATGAAAAAACCTAATAAGTCCCTCTATTTTATAAATATTTAAATCACGGCTAATTTTATATCTATTTACTTAACACTAAGCTGCGTTGATCGGATCACACAAATACGCACTGATTAAATCGAGATCAAATTTTGACTAAGTAACGTACCGATAGATCAGTTTTATACCAACAGGAGTTGTATTAAGGATCTCAATTTGGATCTTGATACACAGTTTTGGTACGTTTTTGAGCGAAAATTAATCAGCAGGTTGGTAAGAAATCGATCCCAGATCGCTTTAGTTGGTAAGATCTTGATCCTTAATCTCGACAAATCAGATCTAAGTTAATATGAATTAGTAAAATACTGATCCAAAAAAGCCCCAACACTGGGGCTTTAAAATAAAATCAGCTAGACTTGGTTATTACTTGATCTGTGGATCAAGCTCACCTGATAAATATTTCAGGTGCATGTCGTCAAGTGAAATTGGTTTGATCTTCGCTGCATTACCCGCAGTGCCGAACGCTTCATAACGCGCTACACAGATCTCAGTCATCGCTTTTGTCGCTTCAGCTAAGAACTTACGTGGATCAAAGTTAGACGGGTTGTGCGCAAGGTGACGACGGATAGCACCTGTTGATGCTAAACGTAAGTCTGTATCTATATTTACTTTGCGTACACCATATTTGATGCCTTCTACGATTTGCTCAACCGGTACACCGTAAGTTTCTGGGATTTCGCCACCAAACTCATTGATAACTGCTAGCCACTCTTGCGGTACAGAAGAAGAACCGTGCATAACTAAGTGTGTATCAGGAATACGTGCGTGGATCTCTTTGATGCGGTTGATTGCTAAGATGTCGCCCGTCGGTGGACGTGTGAACTTATAAGCACCGTGTGATGTTCCACAGGCAATTGCTAACGCATCAACACCTGTTTTTTTAACGAAGTCAGCAGCTTCTTCAGGATCAGTCAGTAGTTGATCTTCAGTTAGTTTACCTTCAGCACCAATGCCATCTTCTTCGCCAGCTTCACCTGTCTCTAGTGAACCAAGTACACCTAGCTCACCCTCAACAGAGACACCACATGCATGTGCCATTTCAACTGTACGACGTGTTACATCTACATTGTATTCATATGAAGAAGGTGTCTTTCCATCTTCCATTAATGAACCATCCATCATCACTGATGAGAAACCTAATTGGATAGAACGCTGACATACACCCGGAGATGTACCGTGGTCTTGGTGCATAACAACTGGGATATGTGGCCATTCTTCAACAGCCGCTAAAATCATGTGACGAATGAAAGGTGCGCCTGCATAAGCACGTGCGCCTGCAGAGCCTTGAACGATCACTGGGCTGTTTGTTTTATCAGCCGCTTCCATGATGGCACGCATCTGCTCTTGGTTGTTAACGTTGAACGCTGGAACGCCGTAACCATGCTCTGCTGCATGATCAAGAAGTTGACGCATACTGATTAAAGCCATTTTGCTTTCTCCAATAGTCGATAGCTTTGCTATCTAGTTTGAACGGATATATCGAAAGTAGCCTTTCGCTTGCTACTAATACCAATTAAAAGGATTGGTATGATTTATTTACCTTGATCTGAGTGAGAGTGATTAAGATAAAAAGGCCAGCAAAAGCTGGCCTGAAAAACTGTTAAGCGTTTGCTCTTTTCTCAAGCATAGCAACAGCTGGTAGTTTTTTCCCTTCTAAGAATTCTAAGAAAGCACCACCGCCCGTTGAAATGTAAGAAATTTCATCTGCAACGCCATATTTGTCGATTGCAGCCAATGTATCACCGCCACCTGCAATCGAGAAGGCATTGGACTTGGCAATTGCATTGGCAATTGCTTCTGTGCCATTACCAAACTGGTCAAATTCGAAAACACCCACAGGGCCATTCCACACAACCGTTCCTGCATTTTCAATGATTTTAGCTAGCGTTTGTGCTGTATCAGGACCGATATCGAAGATCATGTCTTCATCAGATACCTCAGTCACATCTTTGATTGTCGCCACAGCTGATTCAGAGAACTCAGTACCAACAACCACATCTGTTGGTACTGGAATATCACCATCGTTTGCACGCGCTGCTGCAGTTAATTTGTTTGCCTCGTCGATTAAGTCTGCTTCAAAAAGAGACTTCCCAACAGGATGACCCGCTGCCGCCACAAAAGTATTCGCTATTCCGCCACCTGCGACTAACTGATCAACCACAGTGGATAATGAATCTAGTACAGTCAGTTTAGTCGATACTTTAGAACCACCGACAATCGCGACAAGTGGACGAGCAGGGTTATCAAGCGCTTTCCCTAGTGCATCAAGTTCAGCCGCTAGAAGTGGGCCCGCACACGCAACTTCAGCGAATAGACCAACACCATGTGTAGACGCTTGAGCTCTGTGAGCCGTACCGAACGCATCCATAACATAAACGTCACATAATGCAGCAAGCTGTTTAGCAAGTGCTTCGTCGTCTTTCTTTTCACCCACATTGAAGCGTACGTTTTCAAAAACAACCACCTCATTGTCAGCAACTTCAACACCATTTAGGTAATCTTTTTCTAAACGTACATTTTGCTCTAACGCTTCGTTTAAATAATCAACCACAGGCTGAAGTGAGAATTCTTCATTGTATTCACCCTCAGTTGGACGACCAAGGTGAGACATCACCATCACTTTTGCACCTTTTTCAAGTGCAAGTTTAATAGTCGGAAGTGAAGCGCGAATACGCGCATCAGACGTTACTTTGCCGTCTTTTACTGGCACGTTTAAATCTTCACGAATTAAAACACGCTTGCCTGATAAATCTAGATCCGCCATTTTGATGACTGACATTGATGTCTCCTTTAAGAACGATACTGGGTAATAGCTTTATTGTTATTTAGCGGCCATCATGGCCTCAGCGGTGTCGAGCATACGGTTTGCAAACCCCCACTCGTTATCACACCATACTAAAAGTTTTACTAACCTTTTATGACTTACACGTGTTTGCGTGCCGTCAATGATACAAGAATGTGCATCATGGTTAAAATCTACCGACACCAAAGGTTCTTCGGTGTAACTTAAAATATTTTCTAATCGGCCTTGTGTATTGGCCTTAATTACCTGATTTATTTTACCTAAATCAACGTCTTGATTTAGCGTAACACTTAAATCCATGGCCGTCACATTTATTGTCGGAACACGTACAGCAATGGCTTCAAAGCGGCCTTCAAATTTAGGCAGTATGCGCTCAATACCGCGGGCTAGTTTTGTGTCAACTGGAATAATAGACTGACTCGCTGCACGAGTTCGACGTAAGTCACTGTGATACGCATCAATCACTTGCTGGTCGTGCATAGACGCATGGATGGTTGTAATTGCACCCGACTCAATGCCAAAAGCATCATCAAGGACTTTGATCACAGGTACAATACAGTTTGTTGTACAAGAACCATTAGAAACAATTGTGTGCTCCGCTTTAAGCTCTTCTTCGTTAATGCCATACACTATGGTTGCATCAACGTCTGCATCGGCAGGTTGAGAGAATAAAACTTTTTTAGCACCTGCATTTAGGTGTTTTTGAGCATCCAAGCGACTGTGAAACACACCTGTACACTCAAGTACGACATCAACTTCTAGGGCCTGCCAAGGTAAATGAGCTGGATCTGACTCACTAAACAATTGGATCTTATCGCCATTTACTTCTAAGAAAGGTGCATCATGCGAAACCGAATAAGCAAAACGACCATGAGAGGTATCATATTTAAGTAAATGCGCAACGGCTTTGGGATCGGCTAATTCGTTAATAGCCACGATTTCAATATCTTGATGGCGGCCTGATTCGTATAATGCACGCACAACATTGCGTCCAATACGACCAAACCCATTTATTGCCAGTTTTATTGCCATTAAGTTGTGGACCTAGCTAAATGCAGAGACAGGAAACTAACTTCCTAAAAGATGGCGCTATTGTAATCGACATAGGCAAATTATGTATACACTTGTGCGAAAAAAAATCTTACATCAATGCTGAAAGTTTAAGTGGCTTACCCGCTCCAATTTTATTTATTAATACCAACAACAACTCGGCTGTCGCTAGTGCATCGGTAAGTGCATTGTGCGCCTCATAGCAAGGCAACTCATAACGAGCGCGACAATTAGCTAAAGTCAGGCAGTCTTGGTGTAATTCGGTGTTTTGCTTTAACTGACGCCTTTTCTCAATTTGCATCGTGTCGACAACGGTCAAAGGGTGCGCGTCTAAATCTAACGCTTTACTATTTAGTCGGATAAACCCCCAATCTAAATAAGCGTTGTGGCACACTAATACTTTATCGTGCAAAGCGTCACATAGCTCTGTCATTAACGCTTTAAGGGATATCCCTTCATCAAGCGTTTGCTCATCGATACCATGAAAAACCGGACTCTGATCTAACTGCTCCACATCACTATTAATGATGTGCCTCGCACTTTTTAATTGAATTCTGTCACTGCGCATCGTCACCCAGGCCGCCGATACAATTTCATGCGCTTTAAAGTCAAGCCCTGTCAGTTCAAGATCTAAAACCACAAACTCCACTTCATCGATTGACTTGCCTTTGGCGTTAAAATAGCGAAGCGCTTTTTGTACTATTCTCTGCATTTACAAACTGCCTCTGGCAAACTTAAACGCGCAGGCTTGCTGTGCTTGCTTAATCAGATAAAACGCTTCTTTTAACTGATGTTTTTCTAAAGAGGTAAGCATTTCTGGATCAATACAATTGCCCGGCAAGCCCTCTTTATTCAATTGGGTTTTGAGTCGCAATTGCGTCAGGTAGCGCCAACAATCTTTGAGGTTATAAATATCCTTAGCGCTAATTAGATTAAATTTAGTCAGCGCATCCAAACGCTCAAGCGTATTGGCCCGCCTTACTCCAACTTTTAGTGCATAGAGCCTTGCAATATCATTGATAATCACAACACCGCGCTTTTTCAGATCTAAATACTTATGCTTTGAGTTATTTTTCTCAAGTTTAAACTGCTGAAACAATCCAATCGGTACTGAGTTCGCATTAATATCTGTGGCCATGGCCGCAAAGAAGAGTTCGTTTTTGCTAATTCTTTCAAGTGATGCACACAAATCGCTATATAGCTCATTCGATCCGTCAATAAAACGTAGATCAAAAAAGATCTTACAGTTCAACATGGCTCGTGGCGTAGGTGATTTGATCCATTTAAAAAATCGCTCTGACCACTCATTTAATGTGCCGCAGCACTCAGGGTTACTTGCCATAATATTACTGTGGCAGCGCTCAATACCGCATTCAACAAGTTTTTCACAGACAAATTCACCCATCCCTTTGAAATAAAATCTTTGTTCTTCGGTTACATTGTTCGGTAACAATAAGCCATTGTCTTGATCTGAATGCAGGGTTTGCTCTTCACGGGACTGCGAACCAAAGCAAATAAAACTAAACGCACATGGCGCTGGGCCACGCTCTTGCTGATAAATATCAATTAATCGACTGGTCAATGCATCAGTCAGCCCACTTAATAGTTTGCCCATTACCGAGATATCATCAATGTTATAAGAAAAACTCTTTAATAACGCTGGGATCTCTTTCGCATATAGTCGTAACTGCTGAACTGATGTCGCTTTATAAATGCGACCAATAAGTTGTACCGGATCGCTTTTTTGCTGACGCAACATATCTGTACTGGTCAACATGCCGAGTGGCATGTAATTTTCATCGAGCACAGGCAAGTGATGTATGTTGTGTTTAAGCATTAAATGCAAAGCAGAAAACACCCGATTATTTTCGAAAATGAATTTTGGCTTAGACGTCATCACCTGATTAATTGCCATATTAGGGTCAACTTGCTTGGCCAGAACGCGATTACGCAAGTCTCTATCAGTAAGTATACCGATAAGACTCGCTTGCTTGGTGATCATAATTGAAGAAACCCCATGATCACTCATTTTTACCGCAGCATCACGAATTGATGCATCAGGCTCAAGTGTTATCGCCTTTCTAGTCAATAGATCACTGACCTTTTTCTCAGACCAATTATCACTTTTTTGCTGATAATGAGATGACAGCAAGCGATTAGCATGAGCGCGCACAAAGTGTTGTTCAAATGCCTTATATTCACGACGTAAATAGTCAAAGCTGCTTTGATTTAAGGTATAAATTAAGCCAGGTGTCGACACCTCGATGCGATTTTGTATGGCATCGCCAGTTAATAAAGACGGAAATCCAAAATAATCTCCTTCTGCAATTTGGGTGAACACTTCCTCTTTTGCATTGACAAGTTCATATTGACCTGAGCGAACTAGGTATAAATTTGGCTCAGTTAATTTCAGCCACTGCGATTGGTTATCTTTATTTAAATAAACAATTTCTAAATGGGACACAAAATAGTGGGTCGCCGCTTCTGGTAGCTGGCTAAATGGCGCCTGTAAGGCAACAAATTTTGCGACTTCAGTAACTTCTGGGATCATATTCAACTCCTAAGTCACCCGACTATAAACAGCTAAAATAACAAAGAAGAATGTCAGTGTTTACGCTTAGGTATGGATCGTTTTAACAAAATACTGCTATAAAACCGAGTTATTAAAAATACAAAAACAGCACTTTGCTAAAGCGAATAAAAGCCCAGCCTTGTCGGCTGAGCTTTATGCTTATTGGCTCAATATTAGTGTGCGTGTGCCTCACCTGAACCTTTAGGGTTACGAATACTGTCAACCATATCTTGAACTTCTTTTGGTGTTTCAGCAGTTAGTTTAAGAACAACCGCAGCAACGATGAAGTTTACTAGCATACCGATGATGCCAATCCCCTCTGGAGAGATACCGAATAACCAGTTTTCTGGTGCATTCAGTTCAGGGCTAATAAACTTGAAGTAAATGATATAAGCAGCTGTGAAGCCAATACCTGTTACCATACCTGCAATCGCACCTTCTTTATTCATTTTCTTAGAGAAAATACCCATAATGATTGCAGGGAAGAAGCTTGCTGCTGCGAGGCCAAATGCAAATGCCACAACTGAAGCAACAAATCCTGGCGGATTGATACCGAAGTAAGCGGAGATTGCAATCGCTATCATCGCCGATAAACGCGCAGCTAGTAGCTCTTGTTTATCACTGATATCTGGTTTCAGCGTACGCTTAAGTAAATCATGCGACACCGAGGTTGAAATTACCAGCAGTAGACCCGCCGTGGTTGATAGTGCTGCTGCAATCCCCCCCGCTGCGACTAATGCGATAACCCATGCTGGCAGATTCGCAATCTCTGGGTTTGCGAGTACCATGATGTCACGATCAATCTTTACTTCGTTGGCACTGTTTGGATCTGAGATTTTGCCTGCAGAGTACTGCATTTTGCCATCGCTATTCTTATCTTCGAATGTGATAAGGCCTGTTCTTTCCCAGTTTTTAACCCAAGCAGGCGCTTCTTCATATAATGTACCGCTGCCATCTTTACCATTAATTGTGTCAATCATGTTTACACGGGCAAATGATGCAACCGCAGGTGCTGTTGTATAAACAATCGCGATGAATACAAGCGTCCATGCTGCTGAGATGCGCGTATCTTTTACTTTTGGTACTGTAAAGAAACGAACGATTACGTGAGGTAGACCCGCTGTACCGACCATAAGTGCTGCAGTGATAGCGAATACATCGATCATGCTTTTAGAGCCTTCAGTATACTGAGAGAAACCCAGCTCAGTACTTAGTCCATCGAGTTTATCGAGCATGTATACGCCCGAGCCATCGGCTAAAGTTGCACCAAAACCTGTTTGCGGTAATAAATGACCAGTCATCATCAGTGAAATGAATATAGCAGGTACTAAATAAGCAAATACTAAAACACAGTACTGAGCAACCTGCGTATACGTGATACCTTTCATACCACCTAATACTGCATAGAAAAATACGATAACCATACCAATGTAAACGCCGGTCTCAATGTCTACTTCTAAGAAGCGAGAGAATACAACACCTACACCACGCATTTGACCTGCGATATATGTGAAACAGATAAAGATTGCACACAAGATAGCTACTACTCGGGCAACTTGAGAGTAATAACGATCTCCTATGAAATCTGGCACCGTAAATTTACCAAACTTACGAAGATAGGGTGCGAGACAAAGTGCCAGTAGTACATAACCACCAGTCCAACCCATTAGGTAAACACCACCGTCGTAACCGGCGAAAGAAATAATACCAGCCATTGAAATGAATGATGCTGCACTCATCCAGTCTGCGGCTGTTGCCATACCGTTGGCTACAGGTGGTACACCACCGCCAGCAACATAGAACTCTTTCGTTGAACCCGCACGAGCCCAAATTGCGATGCCGACATAAAGCGCAAAGCTCAAGCCAACAATAATAAAGGTAAGAATCTTAACATCCATCTTCGTGCTCCTTATTCATCTACGCCGTATTTTTTATCAAGCGTATTCATTTTGAATACGTAGACAAAAATCAAAGCTACAAAGGTGTAAATTGCGCCTTGCTGTGAAAACCAAAAACCTAATTTGAATCCAAAAAAGCGAATTTCATTAAGTACATCTACAAGTAAAATGCCAAAACCAAATGACACTACAAACCATACTGTTAATAGCTTAAACATGAGGCTCAGATTCTCTGACCAATATGCTTTTGCTTGTTCTTCGTCTTTAAAAGCCATTTTTGTTGTCCCCTATCCCTTGCCAATTAATTGGCTGTCTTGGTGTTAATCGTCACTATCTACATTAGCAACGCCCTTACAAGTTGAAATTGCTACCTTAGTCGCAACACCAAGTTGACGTTTACGTAAACTGCATGCAAACACACAAAAAATATCAAACTTAATTATATTTAACAGTCACTTAGCAAATTAAACGTTCGTGTTGTGAGCAACAAACACATTTTGCGGATGGTATGAGACATTAGTCTAATTTGATCACGTCTATAAATATAAAAATTATATTTATATTAAACAGTAAGTTAAAACTTAAATTGCAATACAAAAAAGATTACAAAAAAAGCAAATGTGGTAAGGTTGTTTAGTTGATAATAAAAAAGATAAGGCTATGAGTGCTGCACTGATTTTTGTTTCTCTTTGTTATATAGGAGTTTTGTTTTGGCTGGCGAACTGGGGAGATAAAACCACCCCTCGCGCACTAAAGTTTAGCCATCACCCTTTTGTGTACGCATTGGCACTCGGAATTTACTGTACCTCGTGGACTTACTATGGTGCTGTGGGTACTGCTGCGGCAAGTAGCTGGCACTACCTACCTATCTTGCTAGGCCCTGCTCTGTTATTTTTATTCGGACAAGGTTTCTTAAGAAAACTGGTATTAGTCAGTAAAAAACAAAATATCACCACCATTGCCGATTTTATCTCTGCTCGCTACGGCAAACGACAAACCACGGCAGTCATGGTCACCATGATTGCTTTATTGGCGACCATTCCTTATATTGCACTACAACTTAAAGCGCTGAGTTCTAGCTTTTTATTACTACAACAAGATGAGCAACTTTCAGGTACTGTTTTAGCGCTTACCGGTACCTTGATCATTGCCCTATTTGCTATCTTTTTTGGTACTCGTAAAGTTGACGTCACCGAGTACCGCTCTGGTCTGATGCTGGCCATCGCTTTCGAATCCATTATTAAGCTTTTAGCACTCGTTGCAGTAGCAGCTTTGGCATTAACCGCACTTTATAATCAACCAAAACATAGCTTAAATTTACTCACCCACTGGCAAGATTTTAATTTTAGTAGCTTCAACTTTATTGGTCAGAGTTTAATTGCTGCAGCTGCCATTATCTGCCTACCTAGACAGTTTCATGTGACTGTTGTAGACAACCAAGATAGAAAGCACTTACTAACAGCCCGATGGGCTTTTCCTCTATACCTTATGTTAACTGCAGCGATGATCATCCCGATTGCTACTGCTGCTATTCACCCTAATATTGGCTCTCATTTGGCGGCTGATAGTTTTGTATTGGCACTGCCAATTTCTACTGGCCACCCTATTTTAACGACGTTTGTCTTTATCGGTGGACTGTCTTCGGCAACCGCCATGATTGTTGTAGCAACACTCACACTCAGTACGATGTTGTCGAATGATGTGGTATTGCCACTGGTATTAAAGCGTCGTTTTCACCGCGCCCCGGCGCTGGGTAACTATAAGTATTCTATTCTCTTGATCCGCCGCTTTATCATCGCCGCTATTTTATTATTGGCTTATTTATACCAACAACATTTTGGTCATGGTGAATCGCTAGCAAGTATGGGTCTAGTGGCATTTTCATTGGTAACCCAATTATTACCTGCCATTGTTGGCGGCTTGTACTGGCGAAAAGGTCATGCTTACGGCGTTTATGCTGGTTTATTAGCTGGGTTCATTTGTTGGACATTGTTTTTAATGATGCCCATGGTCGATATGGGTTTTTCTCTCAACTTTGAAGCTAGGCAACAACTTATCACCCAGGGCACCTTAATCGCCTTATTTGCAAATATTAGTTGCTACATCAGTTTTTCATTAGGTGCTCATGAACGTTTAATCGATAAAATCCAAGCCGCAGCCTTTGTCAATCCACGTGAAGAGGCGGCACTGATTAAGCGTATGAACAAAAATGTCAAAGCAACCGTGTATGACTTTAAAGTACTATTACAGACTTTCTTAGGCATTCAGCGTTCACAACAATTGCTAGGCCATTATACGTTATTGCATCATATCGATGACAATAACGCCTATCCGGAACCTGAGTTTATTGCCTATTGTGAACGTGCCCTCACTGGCGTTTTGGGTGCCTCATCAGCTCAGGCACTCATTCATACGGTCGCCTCGGGCAAACAAATGGCATTTGAGGAAGTAGTTAACTTTTTTGATGAAACGACCCAAGCTCTGCAATTTAACCAAAACTTGCTCTATACCTCGCTCGAAAACCTCTCTCATGGTATTTCAGTTGTAGATAAAGACCTAAACCTAGTCGCTTGGAACAAGCGCTATGCGGAGATGTTTAACTACCCAGAGGGCTTTTTAGAAGTCGGACAGCCAATTGAAGAGGTTATACGTTTTAACGCCCAACGTGGTGAATGTGGCCCAGGTGAAATTGACCGCCTTGTTGAAAAACGCGTTCAACATTTAAGAAATGGAACACCGCATCACTTTATTCGTCACCGCCGCGACGGCCAAGTGTTTGAAATGACAGGTAACCCTTTACCTGAAGGTGGGTTTGTGACCAGCTTTAGCGACGTTACCATGCACATCGCCACACAAAATGCCCTAGAAGAAATTAATATGGATCTTGAAAACCGCATCGAAGCGCGTACTCAAGAGATCCGAAACATCAATAAAGACTTAGAAGCACAAATAGACTCGAGAATTGAAACTGAGCACGCCTTAATCGCTGCGAAAAAAGAAGCTGAAAAAGCCAATGACAGTAAAACTCGTTTCTTAGCACTGGCCAGCCATGATATTTTACAGCCGCTTAACGCTGCCAGGTTATATTCAGCAGCCATTGACCCTAACCACTTATCTTCTCAAGATAGAGGCAGCTTTGATAAGCTAAACGACTCACTCGACTCAACCGTTCACTTGATGTCATCCTTACTTGATATTGCCAAACTGGAACAAGGGGCAATGCAGCCAACCCCAAGACATTTTAGTATCGATGATATTCTCTGCCCACTTGCCAATGAGTACGCGATTTTATCAAGTGAAAAGGGGTTGAAATTAAAAGTCAGAAGCAATCAGAATATTGTGCATAGCGACACCACTTACTTACGCCGTGTGATCCAAAATTTAGTCTCAAACGCAGTTAAATACACTGACACTGGCAAAGTATTGATTGCCACCCGTAAACGCAAGCATGGCTTATTACTTGAAGTGTACGATACGGGCCCTGGGATCAGCGAATACGAACAAGCAAAAATCTTTAATGACTTCTACCGCATACACTCAAATGACAATAAAGGTGTGGGTCTGGGCTTAGGGGTCGTAAAACGTCTATGTGACCTGCTTTCAATTGTTTTAGAGGTGAAATCTATCCCCGGAACAGGGAGTCGTTTTAGCATGTTAATCCCTTACGGTGATGCTAATCTAGTGGCGAAGAAAACCCCCACAACCTCCTGCATGCCACTTGGCGACAACAACGCTAAACTCAATGTTATCGCCGTTGACGACGATCCTGAAAATCTAGAGGCCATGTCGAGTTTATTAGCTAAGTGGCAAACTAATTTCGATCTATTTAAAGATGTTGATTCGGTTCTTGCACATGCTAAATCAAATAAAGCACCTGATTTAATCCTCATGGACTATCAGTTGGGTACTGAATGTGATGGCATTACCTTAATCAAAACTTTGAGAGAGATATGGCAATCACAAGTACCCGCAGTGCTCATTACTGCTGTACGCGACCAAGAAGTGAAGGCTGAATTAAAAGCTTTGAACATTCATTATCTATCAAAACCGGTAAAACCGGCAAAATTGAAAGCATTAATGAATTTTGGGCGTTAATTAGCATGAGTTAGCTATTTTCATTCCTCTGTAATAAAGCTAGAGTGACAATCCGACTTTGCAGAGGAATGAGGAAATGCAAACAATACTAACCACACAATGTGATGACGATGTAGGTCTGATCGCAAAAATTACCGGGCTCTGTTACGAGCATAATCTAAATATCACCCGCAACAATGAATTTGTTGATAAAGAAGCAAAACGCTTCTTTATGCGCACCGAATTAACCGGAGAACCCAGTGAAGCTTTTCTTGAACAATTAAAAAGTCAGTTGCCTTCTGGGGCCAGAGTTGAGCTTTTTGACGAGTCAAAAAGAAAGGTGGTATTACTGGCCACAAAAGAGGCTCATTGTCTAGGTGGTGTGCTACTTAAGCAATATGAGCAAGCGCTTAACATCGAAGTACAGGCTGTCATTGCCAATTATCCAGATTTAGAAAAGCTGGTATCAGGTTTTGATATTCCCTTTCATTGTATTTCACATGAGGGGTTAAGCCGTGCTGAACACGATAAGCTCGTTGGAGATACAATTGCACAATATCAGCCTGATATTATTGGTCTTGCCAAATATATGCGTATCTTGTCACCTGAGTTTGTAGCGCGCTTTGAGAATAAAGTGATTAATATCCACCACTCTTTCTTGCCTGCGTTTATTGGCGCAAAACCTTATCATCAAGCATTTGAACGCGGTGTAAAGATTGTCGGTGCGACTGCACACTTTGTAAATAACGAACTCGATGAAGGGCCAATAATCTCGCAGAATGTGACGCCCGTGACCCACATACATAATGCTGAAGCCATGGCAAAGATGGGCCGAGATATAGAGAAAACCGTGTTCTGTAATGCCTTACAACTCGCTTCTGAGCATAAGGTGTTTATCAACGGCAATCGTACTGTGGTTTTTAGCTAACCCAAGCTTTAATTAGCTAAAAGTGAAAGAGCTTGTTACAGCTGGGTATTCACCACTGTGACAAGCATTATTAGGGGTTTTACCAAGGCTCTTTTTGCCTGGTGCATTAGAAGTCTTCTATAGTATGGCTGCAGTATTTAACTCACTGCTTCTACAGGTTCTAGTTGTAATTTTGAAGCAATCAGTACAGCTTGAGTGCGGTTATAAACGCCTAGCTTTCTAAAAATAGCAGTAATATGTGCCTTTACAGTCGCTTCAGAAATATGTAATTCATAGGCAATTTGCTTATTAAGCAATCCTTCGTGAAGGTATTGTAATACTTTGTATTGTTGTGGCGTGAGCGAAGCAACTTGTTGAGCAAGTTCTCTGTCTTCGTTTTCAATATTGGCTACTTTATCTTTTATCTTTTCTGGTAACCAAGTTTCCCCTTCAAGCACGGTTTCAATACCTTGGGCGATAACTTGCGTTGAAGAAGCTTTCGGAATGAAGCCCATAGCACCATATGCCATTACCTTAGAAATGATGCTGAGATCTTCACTGCCTGACACAACCACAATAGGCAGACTTGGGTAGTCTTCACGAATACGGATAAGACCGTATAAATCACCGCTGCCGGGCATATGTAAATCAAGTAAAAGTAAATCTAACTCGTCTTGCTCTGATAACGCAGCAAGGGTACTGTCAAAACTTTCAGATTCGAAAACAGTTAAATCTTCAAACTGACTTTGCAATGCGCCTTTTAAAGCTTCCCTAAATAAAGGATGATCATCCGCAATTAAAAACTGATTCATGCTTTTCTCCTAAAAATTCGGCTGTCATCTGAAAGAAGACAGCCGATATAGTACGATTAGAATTTAATGAAATTCAAGTTTTTAGCGTTCTATTAACGATTTAAACGATTTTCTATTAATTCATCTACAACTGTTGGATCAGCCAGTGTTGATGTATCACCCAGCTGTTGGTGCTCATTTGCTGCAATTTTACGTAAAATACGGCGCATAATTTTACCTGAGCGTGTCTTAGGCAGACCCGGTGACCATTGGATCATATCTGGTGAAGCAATTGGGCTTAACTCTTTACGAACCCAATTACGAACTTCTTTAGTTAGCTCATCGCTTAGCTGCACGCCTTCATTCGGTGTTACATACACATAAATGCCTTGACCTTTGATTTCATGTGGGTAGCCCACTACAGCCGCTTCTGCGACTGCTTCGTGTGCAACTAGAGCACTTTCGATTTCAGCAGTACCTAAGCGATGACCTGATACGTTCAATACGTCATCTACACGACCTGTGATCCAGTAATAACCATCTTCATCACGACGGCAACCGTCACCTGTGAAGTAAACACCCGGATAGGCTGAAAAGTAAGTTTGTTCAAAACGTTCATGGTCACCATACACTGTTCGCGCTTGTGACGGCCAGCTATCAAGAATAACTAAATTACCTTCTGTTGCGCCTTGAAGTGTTTCGCCGGCCGCATCAAATAGAGCGGGTGCGATACCAAAGAATGGACGTGTTGCTGAGCCTGGTTTCATGTCTGTCGCACCAGGTAATGGCGTGATCATGATGCCACCGGTTTCGGTTTGCCACCAAGTATCTACGATTGGGCATTTGCTATTACCAATGCGCTCATGGTACCAAGTCCATGCTTCAGGGTTGATTGGCTCACCTACTGAGCCCATGATACGCAGTGAATCTCGCTTTGAACTCGCTGTTGGTTCATCGCCTTTCGCCATCAGTGCACGAATAGCTGTTGGTGCAGTATAAAGAATAGTTACGTTGTGCTTATCAACTACCTCACCAATACGACCTGCGCTTGGGTAAGTTGGTACACCTTCAAATACTACCTGAGTGCAACCGTTGGCTAACGGACCGTATGCCATGTAGCTGTGACCTGTGATCCAACCCACATCGGCTGTACACCAGTAAATGTCGTCTTCTTTAATATCGAACACATACTCGTGTGTCATTGAAGAGTAAACTAAGTAACCACCGGTTGTATGTACGACACCTTTAGGTGTGCCTGTAGAACCTGAGGTATAAAGAATAAATAGTGGGTCTTCGGCATTCATTGGCGTTGGTTCACATGCCGCAGGCACATCAGCTGTTAACTCATGCCACCATACATCATGATCTTGCCAATCAACTTCGCCACCGGTTAGTTGGTGTACAACAACATGCTCAACTGTGGTTACGCCATCTTGAGAAACGGCTTCGTCAACATTGGCTTTAAGTGGAACTGTATTACCACCGCGGCGGCCTTCATCAGATGTGATAACCACTTTTGCGCCAGAATCTTTAATACGATCTGCAATGGCTGATGGCGAGAAGCCACCGAATACCACTGAATGGACAGCACCAATACGTGCACACGCCTGCATTGCATATATTGCAAATGGCGTCATTGGCATATAAATCGCAACACGATCGCCTTTTTCAATACCTAGTTTCTTAAGGCCGTTGGCAAGTTTTGCCACTTCGTCATGAAGCTGTTGGAAAGTAATATTTTCGCTTTGCTCTGGGCTATCCCCTTCCCAAATTAGCGCAACTTTATCGGCCTTGTCTGTAAGGTGGCGGTCGATACAGTTATAAGATGCGTTAAGCTCGCCATCTTCATACCAATTAATGCTGATATGACCTTTATCGAAAGAGGTGTTTTTAACTTTTGTATAAGGGGTTGACCAATCAAGGCGTTTACCGTGCTCAGCCCAAAATGCTTCAGGATTGTCGATAGACTGTTTATATAAAGTCTCATACTGGTCGTTATTAACTAATGCATTGTTCTTGATAGCTTCAGGAACCGGATAAATGCTTTGTGACATAGTCATCTCCATATTAATTTACTTGCCCTTGGGCTTTCATCAAGGATCACTCAGGCGTTGCAGTTAAAGAATTAGACCTTAGTTGTATAAAGGTTAAAAAACAAACACAGATCAATTTTTGCAATAAAGTGCCTAAAATAGAACCAAACAGTACAACCCTATATTAAATAAATGAAAAATACAGCGTAAAATGCGTTTAACCCTACTTTTATAGACGAAATATTGCCACAAACTATTAATGGACTGTGAATTTTTTGTTTATTCCTCCACCTTGGTCGTATAGACCAAAGGCTAATTGAGCAAAAAGCGACCATCAACAACAGTGGATATGAACTCTCATTTATGACAGCGTCGTTACAATTAACAACGCAGCTTTAAGGAACATCAACTATGACAACTAAAAGTGTAGCAATTAAAACCCTTACAGCTCTAGCAGTATCAAGCGCTCTAAGCCTACCTGCTCTAGCAGGCACCATTGAAGACACCAAAGTAAGCTATGGCGGTTACGTTAAGCTCGACGCTATTTGGAGTGATTTTTCTGACGGTACTTTAGGCGCACAACATATTGGCCGTGATTTCTATGTGCCTGGTACAACACCTGTATCAGCTTCTAGCAGTGAAGATGCGGTATTTGATATGCATGCCCGTCAATCTCGTTTTAACTTTGGTACAGCCACTAAGCTTGAAGATGGCAGCACCATAAAAACGAAAATTGAGCTAGATTTTATTGCCTCAACAGGTGGTAATGAGCGCGTCAGTAACTCTTATTCTCCGCGTATTCGCCAAGCATTAGTAACCTACAAAGGTTGGTTATTTGGTCAAGCTTGGTCAAATTTCCAAAACGTCGGTGCCCTACCTGAAACACTCGACTTCATAGGTCCAACTGAGGGTACTGTGTTTGTTCGCCAAGCTATGGCCAAATATACTAGTGGCAACTTCTCATTCTCAGTAGAAAATCCGGAAAGCACAGTAACCACTGCTGATGCAGGCCGTGTTGTTTCAGATGATGCATCTATGCCTGACTTCACGGCTCGTTATACGCACAATGCTGATTGGGGTAACTTTGTACTTACTGCTTTAGCACGCCAGCTCACTTACAAAATTGGCGCTGCTGATGAAAGTGAAACATCATTTGGTGTAAGTGCATCAGGTCGTGTGAACTTAGGTAAAAATAACTTCAAGTTTATGCTAACTCAAGGCGCGGGTCTTGGCCGTTATGTAGGTCTAAACGTTGCAAATGGCGCGGTATATGATGGCTCTAACCTGCATACTATAGACTCTACATCAGGCTTTGTAGCTTATCAGCACCACTGGAATGACAAATTCCGTTCAACTTTTTTATATTCATTCTTCGAAGCAGACAATGTGACTGATGTACTTGACGGGAGTTACAACCCAACTAAATCAAGCATGAACTACAGCGCTAACTTACTTTACTCTCCAGTTAAAAAGCTAACTTTTGGTGCTGAGTATAAAGTCGGTACTCGTGAGACTGAAAGCGGAGTCGATGGTGATTTAAATCGTATTCAAATGTCTGTGAAGTACGTGTTCTAATCTCCCAACTAGCACATATTTAGCTTTCTTTATCATTGCGGTAGAGAAAGCTTATTGGATATGGGCTAAGTTTTAGCGGTATTTTGCCGCTTTATTTTTTAGTTCGAAAACGCTAATTATTCTTCAACTAGCTGTTCACTTCTGAAAAAGCCCCCCTGATCAGACAATAAATCAACAAGCTTAGGCAATACATCGTCCATGGTATTTTTTAAAGTCCATGGCGGGTTAACCACCATCATGCCTGAAGCAGTCATGCCATGAACATCACTATCGGCACTGGTTGCCAGCTCAAATAATTGAATATTTCGAACGCCCGAATCTATTAAAGTTTGCTCCATTAAATCAATCCGCTCTCTATCCACAACCGGGTACCAAATCATATAAGTGCCAGAGCTAAACTTTTTATGCGCCTTAATAATCATCTTAACGGCATGCTGATAGTCGGTTTTAATCTCATAAGGCGGGTCCATTAACACGCAAGCTCTTCTAGAAGCTGGCGGCACCAAGCCATGTAAGCCTTTAAAGCCGTCTTCACCTCTTACACGCAAAGACTTTTTATGCTGAGTGTTTTTCATAAGTAAGGCTAAATCTTGCGGGTGCAATTCAAAGAACCAGCCTTTGTCTTGGCGACGTAAAAACTGCTCTGCCACTTTCGGAGAGCCAGGATAAAACGCCAATGACTCTTCATTCATACCTTTAATCAAGTCAAGAAAATCTAAAATTGCTTGATTCTGACCTTGGTAGTCCCAAAGCTTGCCAATGCCATCAAGATATTCTTGTGTCTTTTGTGAATCTGCGCCTGCTAATTCAAAAAAACCAGCACCTGAATGCGTATCAATATAATCAAACGGTTTGTCTTTTTTGGTCATATATTCGAGCACTTGTGCCAAAACAAGGTGTTTGATGATGTCAGCAGGGTTGCCCGC
The DNA here is from genome assembly GCA_964479805.1 of uncultured Pseudoalteromonas sp. Lineage (GTDB taxonomy): Bacteria > Pseudomonadota > Gammaproteobacteria > Enterobacterales > Alteromonadaceae > Pseudoalteromonas. The sequence goes on from CAYZOE010000004.1 coordinate 62,112, forward strand.
ATGAAATGAATGTCGATAACTCAGCATAGTTGCGCCCAAAAATGTTTACCCAAGAACTCACTCAGGTTTGAAGATAACAATCCGTATTATCACCTAATTACCCCCAGATATAAACGACAGAACCCAGAGAAATATTAAATTCAAACATTATAAAATAGTGTATGAGACATGTATTCGAGCTGAATTTACTCATTTATGACTAAATAATGACAAAATGAACCGCAAAGCTTGGTATTTGCTAGCATCCTTAGTCAGTTTGTTTTACATTTATACCATAAATAACAGTCAATAGAGCGCCTTTATGAATAACGAAACTCTCCCAAAACTCGAACAATTGATTGATGAACTGATCAACCATAATATTCGTTTAAATAACGAACTTTCAGAGCTTAAAGCTCAAAATGAAAAACTAGTTGATGAAAACGAAACTCTACAACTAGAAGTCCTTGAAAGTGAAGAAAAGCAAAAAGAGACAAGCCAAACTTTATCAGGCTTATTAAGCAAGCTACAGAGTGCGACTCAGGCTAGCTAATGTCGCAAAAAACCAATCAAGTTGAAGTGAACCTGCTTGGCAAAACACATCAATTTGCCTGTACTGAGGGGCAAGAATACGCGCTCCTCGATGCTGCTGCCTTGCTTAATAGCACGGTAGAAGAAATGAAACAGCGCAGTTCTATACGCACTGAGCACAACGCATTACTTATGGCTGCACTGCACCTGTGTCATGACATACAAGCACAGAAAGCTTTGCAAGAAGGGTTAATCACAAAACTTTCTTCTCACCTAGCAAGTAGCGAAAAGTAATTCTCTTTCATCAACTCGCATAATCGGTTAAATTACGTGCAACATACAATTGTACAGTAACACTCTATTTTGATTATGCGGTTTTCCTTCGCCCTACTTTTTATTTTTGTCTCAATTTCAGCTTCAGCGTCACAGTGGTTAAAGTTCGATGAAAAGACTTTTTTGATAGCACCTCCGTCTGATGCCCGTTACCTCACAAGTAATCAGGCTGTTTTAGTCGGTCAAAAATGCGCTGCTATTATTGATGCACATGGAGATTTTAGCGCACTAGAGCGCTTTGCAAGCGAGGTAAAGAAACGTATATCTAAGCCTATTTGCTATTTATTCAGTACCAGCAGTGATGAAGAACAAATCTTAGGCATGATGCTACTAGCGAATGAATTTCCTGAATCGACATGGCATGCACCGCATCATGTTTCAGAACATTTCAATGAATACCAAAGCGCCTTAAAAGACAAGCTTTCTCGATTCAAAAAAAGTCTACAACTCAGTCAGTCACGCGTAGAATTACAATCTAACGCTCAGCTTCAACTAAGCCTCAATAAAGCTAAAGCACGTATTGAAAAGTGGCAAAATACACTCTTTTCTCCTCCTACATTACTAAACGCTGCCCAAGTGACTTTTAACTTAGGCAGGCATTCTCTTGTCGTTGAAAAAATCAAAGGGTCGACACAAGGCGACCTGAGTATATTTAGTCATCATAATCTCGGATTGTTTGCAGGCTTAACAGCGAATCCCATCCCCTATGTACAGTATAGTAATTTAGAAGCTTGGTTAACAACAGTAAAAAAACTACGCCATACTGAAGAAGTTACTTGGTTACTACCAGCACAAGGGAAGCCATATAAACTCAAAGCATTACAAAAACCAATTTTCTTTTTAGAGGCCGCAATTAACAGCGACTCAATGATGATACCTAAAGCATTGCAAGCCATATACAAAGCGGATGATCTCACACAAACTCGACTGAGATTAATGTATGAGCTAGCTAAAACCAAACAGGCGCAAAAAATGCAAAGGCAAAGGGGAGTGCTATAATTTGATAGGGAGCATGGGTATGAATATACATTTTAGAAGCATTTTATTATGTATTGGGTTGTTAGTATTAACAGCATGCCAAAGCACCTCTTCGCCTCATCAAAATACCCCTGCTGAACCTCATGAAATTGCGGCGCTATTCGATCAGACTACACCTAAATATAAGCTATTTAAAGCAGATAATAAAACACAAGAAGACATACACTCCAGTATTACACCCGAAGTTAGCCCTGTCGTTTACGACGATCTTTGGCAAGAAATAATTGCCAGCTTAGCCTTTGATATAGTGCCGACACCTCGCTTGCAAAAACGCATTGATTGGTATTTGCAACAACCCGATTACTTGTTGAAAGTAAATAAGCGTGCAAAGCCTTACCTGTTTCATATTGCTGAAAAAATAAAGCAGAAAGGCTTACCCATGGATATGGTGTTACTGCCTTTTGTTGAGAGTGACTTTCGTCCTAAGGTGCACTCTAGCCAAAGTGCTGTGGGCATTTGGCAGCTAATGGATAGCACCGCCTATCACTTTGGCGTAACAACCGATGAGTGGTACGACGGCAGACAAGACGTGTTAGCTTCAACCGATGCCGCCCTAGATTACTTAGTCTACCTTTACCAGCGCTTTAACGGTGATTGGTTACATGCGCTCGCAGCCTATAACACCGGAGAGGGCCGAGTAAAAAAAGCGGTTCGAAAAAGTAAAAAGCAAGGCAAGCAAGGCTATTTTTGGCAACTCAAACTCCCTTCTGAGACCGCCGACTACGTACCAAAGCTACTCGCTCTAAGTTATCTACTCCAGGCCAAACATCCTAAGTTTAAGGTACCAAAGCTGCCCAATTATGCCTTAACCAGTGAAGTCGACTTTGCTCAGCGTTTTGATTTTTCGGTACTTGCCTCTCTCACTGGGGTGAGTAAAAAACAACTCCACCAGCTAAACCCTGGCTACCTACAACATCAAAGTGCCCCTGAAGGCCCTTACAAAATATTGTTACCTCTGACCGAAAAACAACTTTGGCAAAGTGACTTCTTTCAAAACTACTTTAGCCAAACTTACACCGTGGTGAAAAACGACACCTTTTATGGTTTAGCGCGTCGCTTTAATACTTCGGTCAATGCACTAATGGCGCTTAATAATAAGCAGACGAGTCTTTTAAAAGTCGGAGAAGTACTAAAAATTAAAAAGGCACAACCGCTCGCCAACTTAATGCTTGAATATCAAGTAAGCCCTTACCTTGCTCAAGAAGAGAAACAACCAGTGTTAACCATGGAACATGAATACATCATTCAAAATGGCGACTCTCTTTGGGAGATCAGTAAACAATTCAATGTGCCCGTCAAAGATTTACTGACATGGAATAACCTAAAAAGCACTAGCTTGCTTAAACCAGGCAAAAAGCTGGTGCTGCATTTACCCAGACCTGCGCAAACACCTAAAAAGCCAGAACCTAAAAAGTTTCTTTCTGAGCTCGAGCAGCTCGTAAAGCCGAATACTTCTCCTTAACACTCGCACTTCATGGTTTGCTCACGTAAAATGTGCACCAAACTGAGATAAGAGAGAAAAACATGCAAATTACTAAAGATACGGCTGTTGAGTTTCACTACACGTTAAGTGAAGCCGGTGAGCAAATTGAAACAAGCACAAACGCTGAGCCATTAACTTACCTTCATGGCACTGAAGGCATGCTACCAGGTCTTGAAGCGGCACTTGAAGGCAAAGCTGCAGGCGACAAATTCAATGTGACACTTGAGCCTAAAGACAGCTACGGCGAGTATCAAGAAGGCTTAATTCAACGTATTCCCATTAAACACTTACAGGGCCTAGGCAACAACAAAGTATGGAAGCCGGGTATGAGTGCCATTGTTGAATCAAATCAAGGTCGCCATCAAGTAAGCATTGTGAAAGTTGGCCGTTTTAATGCTGACTGCGATTTAAACCACCCTTTTGCAGGTAAAACACTGACATTTGATGTTGAAGTGGTATCTGTGCGTGAAGCAACGGCTGAAGAATTATCTCACGGTCATGTTCACGGTGAAGGTGGCTGCGGTCACTAATTTTAGATTGAATAACTTATTATGAATAAAGTTGCCATCGTTACAGGTGGCAGCTTTGGCATCGGCCTCGCCGTTGTTGAAAAGCTGCTATCAGAAAACTACCAAGTCTTTAATCTCGATATTGCCCCTTCTGAGGTTGGCAATTTCGTAGAGTGTGATGTAAGTTGTGTCGAAACGGTTAAGCGCTGTATAGCTGAAATTATTACGCAAACAGGTCGTGTTGACGCCCTAGTTTCGAATGCCGGCAAACATTTAAGTGCCACCATTGAAGATACCGACGAAGCCACGTTAGACGCGCTATTTAACTTGAATGTCAAAGGCGCTTATGCAGCTATTCAAGCCGTATTGCCAAGCATGAAAACACAAAAAAATGGCGCAATTGTGTTGATGTCATCAGATCAAGCCATCATAGGTAAACCGAATTCATTTGCGTATAACCTTACTAAGTCATCATTAGCTTCAATGGCAAAAACCACAGCACTTGATTACGCAAAGTTTAATATTCGCGCGAATGCAGTGTGCCCTGGCACAATTGAAACGCCGCTATTTCACCACGCTATTGATAAGTACTGTGCTAAAAGTGGCGCTAATAAAACAGAAATCGTGGCTGAAGAAGCGCAACTACAGCCATTAGGTCGATTAGGTCAAGCCCACGAAGTCGCTGCGCTAACGGCATTTTTATTGTCTGAAGATGCTAGCTTTATCACAGGCAGCCTACAAAGTATCGATGGGGGCTATACAGCACAATGATGCAGATAATTGATCCACACTTACACTTTTTTGACTTAAGTTTGGGTCAATATCATTGGCTTACTCAAGGCTCAGGCCCAAACTGGCCTAATCTAGAAAAAATAAAACAAAACCACCACTATGCAGATTTAGCCAATACTGAATTTGCAGTGCAAAGCTTTGTGCACATAGAGGCTGGGTTTGACAATACCAAGCCAAGTGCTGAACTTGAATGGCTTGCCAATAGTACGCCTGAGCATGTCCCTTTTAAAGCCATCAGCTACATTCAAATAGACAGTGAACCAACTATCTTTGAACAGCAACTAACCGAGTTACTATCAGCACCTAACTTCATTGGTATTCGTGATATCACCGAAGGTGAAGATCACCTTCGGTTATTGTCTGATAACACTAAAACAAACTTGAACACGCTCGCTGAGCACGGTTTAATCTTTGAAGCGCAATTTGAGCTATGCCATCTTGATGCGGTAAAGGCATTGGTTAAAAGTGCCACACTGCACCCTAATTTTAAGATTGTTATTAATCACGCCGGTTTTATTGATAAACAGCATGATTACACAACGGTGCTTTTGCTACTCAGCAAGCTAAATAACATCTATATCAAGTTTTCTGGTCAGGAACACTGCGAAGATGCTTTAGACACAAAGACTAAATTAAAGCTCTTATTAGACTACTTTGGCGAAGAGAGAGTGATGTTTGCTTCTAACTATCCCGTTTGTTTAATGCGAGAGAGTTATTTAAGAGTGTGGCAAGGTTATAAACAATTAGTGAACGACACTAAGCTTTGGCACAAACTCAGTTTTGCAAATGCGCAGCGCTGTTATTTTGACTGACCGTCATAAAGTCATTCAATGTAGGCTGTTTATTTAGACGCTCTGATCCTTACCAAATCGTAGGCTTTTAGATTTGGGACTATGGCTTGTAGGCGTGCTTCCGTTTCATCTAGAGAATTTAAACACTCACAGTACTCTTCGGCTTTATCTTCAAGCTGTTTGGCCTTCTTTTTTAGAGACTTGTCGATTTCTTTAGAGATGATGTCCATACGCTGCCCCATGTCAGTAATGCGATCTTCGATGTTGCCTTCACGAGACTTAAACGCATCACCGAGCGACACGAGAATTGAGCCCAGTGAGCCGTGGATCGCAGAATGGATCTTTTCACTGATCTCTTCGGTAAAGAAGTCGTCAATTTTAGATAGTGACTGGGGGGCGATAAAAAAAAAGTCATCTCCGCGCTTGAACTTATCCATTAAAGCTCGCTCAACGTATTGTAGCTGAGTCTTTAATACTTCAGGCTCTTTGTCTGACATGCCTTCAACGATTTGTTCAATGGCACTTAACCCTAAATTTACACCGTCTGTTGCAAGACTCACAAGCTCAGGGACCGTATCGCGTATACCCAATGCATACTCTTTCAATACCTTGGTTTCTTCATCACTGAGTTGAATATAGTAGCCTTTGATAAGCAATTGTTCGTCATTATTAATTTGCACCTGGGTTTGACCATTATCGACGATACGTATCACCGAATCAGTGATGATCAAGCCATGGTCTAGCTCAACATCACATTTATCACTGGCCCAAACTGAGCCAGTAAACAGCGTTGTTAATAGCAGTGATTTAAACGAGTGTCGCAACATAAAGCCCCATCAAATAAAGGCGCACAGATTAGCAAATTCTCTTGTGAAGCTAAATCTATTTTGCGTAACGTACCAGCCTTAATCGACCAGTCTGCGTTTTTTTGAGATACCTGTTCTTGCCGTCAGAAACTTGAAACGTCCAGGCATACTCTGGCTCCAAAGAAACGGTTGTATTTGACCAATAATCACCTTCTTCAACATTAAGCAATTCATTACTGAATAAGAAAATGCCCAATTCAAGTTGAGCTAATGCAGGTGATGCACAACTATGATCAATAATGCTGGCGAGCTCTTTTATATTAGGTACATGCCAATCCGTGTAGCTGGCGAGACTATTATCATTGGCCTCAAGTAGTGCCTGCTGCCAAGTCAGTTTTTGAGCGCTACCATTACAAGTTTTGGTAGTAGCATCATAATTCAAACCAACTTCGCATTGTTGCCACATTAGGCCAGTACTGCGATCTAATACCACACCATCGGTTTCATTAATCTCAAACCGATCTGAAGGGTCGATATCACGTTCTGGATCAACTGCTTCAGGAATACAGACTTGTGCATGACTAATCGCACTGCCTAAAAGCAAAGGTATCAGAGCAAATTTGTTACTCTTCATTATTAGATACCTCTCTTACCAAACGAATATATGCCTTATTATCTTGTTCTAATTCAACAGTTTCACCCGTTAACATATCAAATGCATAAGCCTCGATTAAATTGGTGTTATCACTGGCACCTTCAATACTAGGCTGTGAAGTCCAATAGAAACTTGAACCCGTCCAGTTAGGGCTTGCTATATTAGGAAAATAAATCGGATCAAGCACATAAGAACTACCAGCGACTTCACCATAGTTAAATAAACCTATCATCTCGATAAAAGTCGGTAGCCGCCAATTACGTCCGCCACAGTAGTTAGTAGCATTTACTTCATTGATATATATCTGGGTATCACACCTTACTGAACTTGAACAACTAGAAATATCTGTACCTGGCGTGCCATTAGGATAATTGGTTAAATACCAAGTGTAGGTATTGCGAGTGTCTCGTAAAGGTGCATTTGGTGGAATTGCTGAATTCGCTTGCTTCACTTCCCAGATCAAGCCTGTGTTGTTATCTTTGACACAACTGAAGTTACTGGTGCTACTATCGAGAATAGGACGGGCATTTTCATCTAATTTGGTAAAATCAAATGCAGCTAAACCGGAGCCTGTTTTTCCTTCATTTGAAACAAAGCTATCCCGGCCTAGCTCAGCATCTTGTCTTGGAAATGTCTCATTTTCGCAATCAATCACCGCTCCACTATCAAAACAGCGTTGCTGACCAGTATCATTCAAATTTTCACCAACAGCGCGCCTTTGCACACTGACTTCCATACTGTCTTTGTCAGTAAAACCACCAGGCTCAGTAACCGTTACTTGAAACTTTAACAGCGAAGCGACATCGACATCTGGCGCTGTAAAAGTGGTTTTGCATAGACTTACGTCTGAAATTAAGTCGCTAAGTTGTGTTTTAGGCCGCTCTAACTGCTCCCATAAACAGCTATAGTCTCCAGTAGATGATAAGCTTCCCGATGCATCTAACTGCCCCTTATCAAACTCAATCACTCTGATGTCTTCACCTGCATCAGCAAATACAACTTGCGCATTTTTGTATAAGGTCAGAGGAAACTCTGTACTACTTTCACCACCCTCATCATCGGTGAGTGTAAGTTTAAAACGAGCCGTTTCATTGGCCGATAATAGTGGATGAATAAAGCTGAGTGTCACTTGATCGTTGCGTTCAAACGTGAGTGTAGGACCACTCACTTGTTGCCAAGCATACTCTATGATTTTGCCGTTTTCATCTGGATCCGTAGATGATTCAGCACTGAGTGTTACTTCATCTTTATATTGTAAAACATCTCTATCAGGTGCAATTTTTTCTATAAGAGGGATAGGTAGTTGATTGCGAGAACCGATAGCAATATTGACTGTGTCTGTTACTAACACACCGCTGGGAGCTAAATACTCCACTTTTAATGTGGCAGAGGTATCGGCCTTTACATCCGGTGCTGTTATGCTTAGCTCTTGTCCTTCTTGAGGAAACCCTTCAATATTAGGCCCCTCTATCACTTGCCAGGTAAAAGTACCACCAGATGGAGACCCTACAGCTGCTAAGGTAAAATCGGCTTTTTCCTCAACACTGAAATCTGCCCCCGCATTAACGCTGGCATTTTCAACGGTATCATTGGAATCGGAGCCTCCACCACCACATCCTAAAAGCAAAAAGCTCGCTACAATACTTAAAGATGCTCGACGCAACATAGACGCTCCTAATAAAATTAGAGATAGCTTTCTTGATGTATACGTACAAATAACTTTGTTCCGACCTTACTGTAATCGACTTTGTATTCGCGGCCATCAAGCGCTTGGATAAACAACAAACGTTTTACTTCCCCAAAAACATCCGCACTTGCGACTTGAACAACTTCTAAATAACGCTCTTTACCTTCACGTCGGTTTCTTGGCAGTCCTTCTTTGAATGGCAAAAGTCCATTAGCAGTTACTTTAATTTTTGGGTGTGCCTCACCGTTTACAATTACTAGGTCGAGCTTCTTTTCTTTATGAATAATGGTATTACGCCCACTTTTAATAAAGGCTCTTTCTATACTCATGAATCGTTCCTGTTACTTCTTGCAACGGTGGCCTGTTTATCTAGCAATTCTTGGACCACCATTTCTGGATTTAGTTTCCAGTGGTTCAATAGGTTTGAAAAATCCCATATATCCCTATCTAACACATTTGCGGGCAACAATAAGTGGTAGCCTGTCAACGTGTGTAAATGTTGCATCCGATTTGCAAACATGGCGATTAAACCGGTATAAATTTGACCCGAGCCCGCTTGGAACTCACTAGGTTCAACAAGCCATTCTGATGGGCAGGAGCCGGATTTGCAATGCATTTTAACAGCTTGTAAAAAAATATGTCGTTGTTCAATTAATAATTTACACGCTAGTCGTGGGTGTAAGTCGTTTAAGAAACGTATTTCATCTTTGAGTTTTATACCTACTGCGTTTAGTTCTACTTGTTCAAAACCATCGGTTGCTGTAGGAACTCCGACAGATGAGATATTAGATATTTCGACACTCCACTCACCAACCTTATGATAATAAATAATTTTTCTATAATTCAATTGAAAGCTATAAAAGGGTTCACGGCTTTTCAAAAAGCCCAAAACCACCGCCATAATCGCTGTGGCGACAAATATAATTTCAATGACACTTATTGGTGTTGCTCTGAGTGTAACAAATAGCATAACAATCGCGATAGCGACACCACCTACCAGCATCAACTCTATACTAAACCTATTTGCAGAGGCCCTTAAAAAAACATGTTTAGTTGATTCAGCCATTGTATAAACCAAAATAAAAGATGAACATCAAAACTGTCCAAACAACATATTTTCTAATTTTCTCACATCGGGGACATTTTTTTTCTGGCTTCATTTTTACATCCACAAAACATAATCGGTACAAGCACATAGCTAAGATTTAATTTTCGTTCAACACACAAATTAATACGACCATACTCATTTTTCGATCGTATAAAGCTTGTAAACTGGGCTCATCAATAGCAGTGGTCGAATAACATGTATAACAAGCAATCAGGCAAAGTCCTCTTTCCCGTTTTAATTTTAATCTTAATCGCTATTAGTGGTTACTTTTATCTACCAGTGAGCCATAGCAAAACTGGACCTTCGCCTCGTCCTGCAACCCAAGTTGCTGCGCATATAGTTAGTACTGACATCAAAAGTATCAATATTGATGCTGTAGGTACAGCGAGAGCAAACCAAGCAATCAACATCATCAGTGCGCAAAGTGACTATATAGAGTCTCTTACCTTCAAAGATGGTGAGTTTGTGCAAGCGGGGCAAGTGCTTGCCACCCTTCGCGACAAACAAGAGCAACTAACCGTCAAAGAGCTTAAAATTAATTTAAAAGAACAACAACGGCAACTAAGGCGCCTAAAGGAATTAGCTCGCTCTCAATCTGCCGCACAATCTCAGCTAGAAGAGCAAGCCTCTGAAGTTGATGCACTGCAAGCAAAACTTGCCAATGCTGAGTCAAAATTACAAGAAATGGTCATCAAAGCTCCTTTCGCTGGTGTACTAGGTAAACGTCTAGTTGATGTTGGCAGTTTTGTGAATAGCAACACTCCTTTTACCACTTTAGATGATATCAGCATCATCAAAGTAGACTTTCAGGTACCTGAAAAATATCTGGCTCAATTGACTCAAGGTATGCTGGTTTCTGCGTTATCTGATGCTTACCCCAACTCGCCTTTCACAGGTGAGGTAACGCATATTGAATCTCGTATTAACCAAGCAACTCGAAGCGTATCTGTTACTGCTAGCTTTGAAAATAATGCCAATCTGTTACGCCCGGGTATGTTGATGCAATTGGCACTCGAGATAGGCCGTATCGAAGCACTCATGGTGCCAGAAAAAAGCATTATCCCACGTCAAGATAACCATTTTGTTTATATCATTGATGCTGAAAATAAAGCACAGCAAGTCAAAATCGAGTTACTTGAACGTTTTCATGGTTGGGTTGCCATTAAAAGTGGTTTAGAAGCAGGTCAACAAGTGATCACCGAAGGCACCATTAAAATTCGTCCTGGCTCTTCAGTAAAGACACAGGGGTAATCGAGTGAGAATCACAGATACTGCGGTAAAACGCCCTGTTTTTGCAATTGTAATCAACCTACTATTACTCACATTCGGCATCGTGGCATTTACCATGTTACCACTACGTGAGTATCCTGATATTGAGACACCAATTGTCAGTGTTTCAACCAACTATACTGGTGCTTCTAGTGAGGTAGTAGAGACTAAGATAACACAGGTTTTAGAAAATCGAATCTCAGGTATTGAAGGCATAAAAAGTATTACTTCATCATCTCGCAATGGCCGTTCAAACATCACTATTGAATTTAATATTGACAGAGATATCGACGCAGCAGCGAACGACGTTCGAGAGCGAGTTTCACGCGCATTAGATAGACTTCCAGAACAAGTACGTCCTCCTGAGGTGTCTAAATCAAATTCAGATGAGAGCCCTGTCGCTTGGTTTGTTCTTAACAGCACCTCTATGAACACGTTAGAACTGTCTGACTTTGCTCAGCGCTATATTGTCGACCGCCTTGCAGTGGTTGATGGTGTTTCTAACGTGCGTATTGGTGGTGAACGTCAATATGCCATGAAAATTTGGTTAGATAGAAAAGCCATGGCAGCACGCGGCATTACTTCAAGCGACATAGAGCAGGTTTTACGTCGTGAAAATGTTGAGCTGCCTGCTGGTGAAATTGAATCTCTTGACCGAGATTTTTCTGTACGCATCACACGTAGTTACAAAACCCAAGAAGACTTTAATAACCTTGTCATTAAACGAGGCGAACAAGGCTATTTAATTCGCCTAGGGGAAGTAGCAGATGTACTACTTGAAGCCGCTGACAACGAAAGTACATTTCGCGGCAATGGTAAAAACATGGTTGGTATGGGCATTGTGAAGCAAGCAAAAGCCAATACCTTAGAAGTCGTCGATAACGCCCGTAAAGAGCTCGAAAAAATAAAGCGTAATCTCCCTGAGGGGACGACAATTCAGGATAGCTATGACTCTTCTATCTTCATTCGTGAATCTATCACTGAAGTTTACCGTACGCTTGCGATTGCCATGGGTCTAGTTATTGTTGTGATCTTTATCTTCTTAGGAAATATTCGAGCGACTTTAATTCCAGCGGTTACTGTACCCGTTGCGCTTATCGCCACCTTCATGTTCTTGCTCTCGATGGGCTACTCTATTAACCTATTAACACTTCTTGCATTGGTGCTTGCCATAGGTTTAGTCGTCGATGACGCCATTGTAATGCTTGAGAACATCTATCGCCGCATCGAACTTGGAGAGCCGCCACTTTTAGCTGCATATAGAGGTGCACGTGAGGTCGGTTTTGCCATCATCGCCACAACACTTGTACTCGTTTCAGTGTTTGTCCCCTTAGTATTTATGGATGGCCGAATTGGCGCGCTCTTTACTGAGTTTGCTATGGCAACCAGTGCCGCAGTGGTATTCTCAAGCGTCACTGCGTTGACTCTGTCGCCAGCCTTATGTTCCAAGGTACTTAAGCCTAGTAGTAGTGAAAATCGCTTTACCCAGTGGATGGATAGGCAATTCACTAAGCTTGAGAATGGTTATCGTAAAGTACTAGAAGATAACTTAAACAGACGTTTCAGCTTATTGGCGGTACTGGTGTTATCCGGTTTTGCGACATATACCCTGATGCAGCAAATTCCATCTGAACTCACACCTAGAGAAGACCGCGGTACTTTCTTTGTTATGATGAATGGGCCGGAAGGCGCCAGTTACGAAAACAACGCTGAGAATATGGAAAAGATTGAAGAGCGACTACTGCAATATGTTGAAGCGGGCGAACTCAGCCGTGTGCTAGTGCGTGTTCCGGGTTGGGGTGGCCGTGGTGGTGTAGCCATCGTAGGTATGCCAGATTGGGACGAGCGTAAACGTTCGACTTGGCAAGTTATGGGAGAGATCAGTGGCCAAATGCGTGAAGTCACTGATGTGCGCGCTTTTGCCATCATGCGCCGTGGTATTGGTGGTGGCGGTCAATCACGCCCTATCGAGTTTGTACTTCAAGGTAACGATTACGAAGAGCTCGTTGAATGGCGTAATAAGATTTTAACTAAGGCACGACAGAATAAAGGGCTCGTACGTTTAGATCATGATTACAAAGAAACTTTTCCACAGTTTTTAGTCAGCATCGATAAATTAAAAGCCGCTGACTTAGGTGTGTCGGTGAGTGATATTGGCCGAACCCTTGAAACCATGTTAGGTCAACGCCGCGTTACTACTTTTATTGACCGCGGTGAAGAATACGATGTTATTTTGAAAGGTACTAAAGCAGATTTCGCAGCGCCTAATGACATTGCTGATATTTTTGTTAAGTCTCGCACAGGAGAGCTGATCCCACTTGATAGCTTGATCACTGTGACTGAAGAAGCCACTGCTTCACGTTTAAACCGCTACAACCGTATGCGAGCTATTACCATTACTGCAAACCTTGCGGATGGGTATACCTTAGCTGAGGCATTAGATTTCTTAAACACCGTTGCGGCAGAAGAAAATCACATTGACGGTGCAGTAGATTATAAAGGTGAATCTAAGCTGTTTTATGAAGGTGAATCGGCCATGACTTATGTATTCATACTCGCCTTGACTGTCACCTTCTTAGTCCTTGCTGCTCAGTTTGAAAGCTTTGTACACCCATTGGTGATCATGCTAACCGTACCACTTGGACTCGTTGGCGCTATGTACGGTTTATTCATCACAGACAGTAGCCTGAATATATACAGCCAAATTGGCATTGTGATGTTAATTGGTTTGAGTGCTAAAAATGGTATCCTCATTGTTGAATTTGCCAACCAGTTACGCGATAAAGGCATCGCATTTGAACAAGCTTTAGTCGATGCAGCTGTTCAACGCCTTCGCCCTATAATTATGACATCACTGACGACAGTAATGAGCGCGATCCCCCTGGTCTTTGCAACAGGTCCAGGTTCAGAAAGTCGCATGGTAATTGGTGTAGTCATTTTTGCAGGTGTGAGCGTGGCGACCATACTTACCCTATTTATCATTCCTTGCGCTTATTCGCTGCTGGCGCGTAAGACTCAATCACCTGAGTTCTTAAGCCAAAAAATTGCCGAACAAGCTCACGCTCTAGAGGAGAAAAATAATGGCTAACATTGCAACGGCAACCTTTGCCGGTGGCTGTTTCTGGTGTATTGATGCGGCGTTTCGCCGCGTTAAAGGCGTTCATAAAGTTGAATCTGGATACATGGGAGGTCAAACCGATGAACCTACCTATCAAGATATCTGTACAGGCATGACAGGTCATGCTGAAGTCGTTCAGCTCAGCTTCGATACTGATGTCATCAACTACAGCCAGCTATTAGATATGTTCTTTACCTTGCACGACCCAACTCAATTAAACCGTCAAGGTAATGACGTGGGCACGCAATATCGCAGTGCAGTTTTCTATCACGATGACATACAAGCTGAACTTACTGAACAAGCTATCAAACAGTTGCAGCCTCATTTGTCCGAGAAAATTGTCACTGAAGTAGCGCCTGCGGTGACTTTCTACTCAGCTGAGCAATATCACCAAGACTACTTTAATGAAAACCCAAATCAGGGTTACTGTAGCGTGATTGTTGCCCCTAAAGTGGCAAAGTTTAGTCAAAAATACGCACACCTACTTAATGAGTAGATTTACCGCTTGCAAATACAAAAAGGAGCGTTAAGCTCCTTTTTTATATTTATAATACCAGCTAGTTATTAACTGTCTTTATTACGATTCTCTTTTGAGAAAGCACGTAACTTACGCTTTTGCGACAACGTCATCTTGTTGCTGCGACCAGCATATGGGTTGTCACCTTCTTTAAATTCAATCTTAATCGGTGTCCCCATAACGCCAAGCGCTTTACGGTAGTAATTCATTAAGTAACGCTTGTAGCTGTCAGGTAGGTCATGGACCTGGTTGCCGTGAATAACGATACGTGGCGGGTTATAACCACCTGCGTGCGCATACTTTAACTTCACTCGACGACCACGTACGAGAGGTGGCTGGTGATCCGCTTGTGCCATATCCATGATACGGCGCAGCATTGCTGTGCTGATACGCTTAGTTGCAGATTCATAAGCTTCGTCAACAGACTCAAATAAGTGACCTACACCCGTGCCGTGCAATGCGGAGATAAAATGTAAACGGGCAAAATCAATGAAGCCTAAACGACGATCTAATTCTGTTTTGATACGCTCTTTTACGTATTCGTCCAAGCCATCCCACTTATTGATGGCAATCACCAGTGAACGGCCTGCGTTTAAAGTGAAACCTAACAGGCTTAAGTCTTGATCAGAAATACCTTCACGGGCATCAACCACTAATAACACCACGTTGGCATCTTCAATGGCTTTAAGCGTTTTGATAACTGAGAACTTTTCGACGACATCGCTAACTTTTTTACGCTTGCGTACACCTGCTGTATCGATCAGTACGTACTCTTTATCGTTGCGCGTCATTGGAATATAAACAGAGTCTCGCGTCGTACCCGGCATATCGTACACAATCACACGCTCTTCACCTAAAATACGGTTAGTAAGCGTTGATTTACCTACATTAGGACGACCAATAATGGCTAATTTAACAGGCTTATCTTCAAAACCCGTTTTACCATCTTCAAGTTTATCGCCATCTTCACCTTCAAGGTATAACTCAGCTAAACTCTCATCATCTTGCTCAAGCTCTTCAGCTTCACCTGCCAACTCAGCGATAACAGGCTGTAAGGTATGATCTAATAACTGAGTAACACCACGACCATGCGCTGCCGCAATTTGATGAACATCACCCAATGATAGTTGATAAAACTCAGCACAATGAGAGTCTGCATCGATACCATCTGTTTTATTCGCAACAATAAAGCATTTTTTCTCTTGCTTACGTAAATGCTGCGCAATAGCCTGATCGGCTGCATTCATACCCGCACGGGCATCTACTAAGAATAAAACAATATCCGCTTCTTCAATAGCTAGCAGTGACTGCTCAGCCATTTCGGTTTCAATCCCTTCTTCGCTACCATCGATACCACCCGTATCAACAACGATAAACTCATAGCCATCATAGTTCGCTTGACCATATTTACGGTCGCGCGTTAAGCCAGGAAAGTCCGCTACTAACGCATCACGCGTGCGTGTTAAACGGTTAAAAAGTGTGGACTTACCCACATTAGGTCGCCCAACAAGAGCGATCACCGGAAGCATAGACTACCTCATCAATAAACAACAAAAGGCTTCGCAATGCGAAGCCTTGAAAAAATGCATTAATAAATTATTGGTTATGGGATTTTAACCGCGCTAACTTCACCATCTCGGGTTACTACAATTAATTTATCTTCTGCTACAACAGGCTCTACAAAAAAGCCTGAGCTATCAAAACTTTCTCGAGAAACTAGATCACCAGTTTGCTTATCTAACCAGTGCAAATTACCCTCTTGATCGCCTACAGCCAAGTAATTACCAGCAACAGTAGGTGCCGTTAGATACCAACCACGAAGACCTGACTGACTCCAGCGCTCTATACCAGAATCTTTGTCTAATGCGTAAATAACACCGTCACTGTCGACAACATAAATCACATTAGCTTCAATGCTCAAGTCGCGGAAACTGCTGTACTCTCGTTTCCAAACAACATTACCACTGCGAACATCAACCGCTGCTAAGTTACCATTATAGGCGATAGCGTAAGCAAATGCGCCCACAACAATAGGTTTAGTATCAACATCCACTAAGCGTTCAAATTCAGAAGCACCTTTCGCAGTTGCAACTTCTGCGCTCCATGCCGTGTAACCATTTTCAGCGATTAAAACACTTAACTTACCGCTTTCTTCACCGAATAACACACCACCATTAGCAGATGTTGGCGAACTTAAACCACGAAGCGTTAAAGGTGGTACTTCTTGTTCATGTCGCCAGCGCTCTTCACCTGTATCTGGATGAAGTGCCAACAATTTACCTGAGCCCAGATTTACATAAACCAGGCCATCACCCGCTGCTGGAGACGATAATGCTTCACCTGGTACAGCTTTACGCCAAACAATTTCACCGGTTTCACGGTCAAGTGCGATCACTTCACCGTGTTCAGAGCCGATGTATAGTTTTCCATAAGCTTGTAAAATACCACCCGATAACTTTGCACTGTCGTCATCTGCCCAAGGCCAGAAATTGACGTTTTTACGTACATCAGTTGTCCAGACAGTCTTACCTGATTCGATTAAAATTGCCTCGATTTCACCATTTCTCGCTGCCACAAATACAATGTCTTTGTGAACAACAGGCGTTAAACGGGAGAAGTAATGCTCTACGCCATCACCCACACCGTTCGTCCAGTCAATTTGTGTTTCGAATTGGTTTACAATTTCAGGTAAAACAATTTCTTCTTCATCATCGCTCGATGAACAACCTAGCAAAGACGCCATACATAACGCCAATGTGGCCATACTTAGCTTTTTCATCGAAACCACTCCTAAGCTGCTGGCTGGGCTGTCGCTAAATTGTCCAACTTAATCTGTAGTAGGCTGTTATTGCCTTCCTTTGACTCGGCAATCGCAGCTTCATATTCAGAGCGAGCGTTGTCTTTGTCACCTTTTGCTAAGTAAACATCACCTTTTACTTCGGCAACTTGCGCTTTAAAAGCCTCAGGTGTTGTTTGCGATAATGTTTTTAGAGCCGCATCATATTGTGTAAGCTGTGCTTGTACACGCGCTAAACGTAAGATGGCAGTAGCTTTAAGTTCAGGGTTTTGAACGTTGTCTTGTAACCAAGTGAGTTTAGTTACCGCAGTTTCAAACTCCCCCTTTTCAACAGCTTCTTTAGCCGCAACAAATGCCGCTAGCGCCGCATAGTTTGAGTCGCCATTCTCAGTCATGAATGAATCAGATTTCGTCAGAACTTCACCACTTTCAACTAACTCATTGTAAGCGTTTGAAGCAGCTTCAGCAGAAGTGATCTTGCTTTGGTTATAATATTTCCAACCGTATAAGCCACCCAGCCCGATTATGATACCTAATGCAAGTGAGACGCCGTTTTCACGGAAAAATCGTTTTATTGCTTCTGCTTGCTGTTCTTCTGTTGAGTAAATTTCCATACAGTCCTCTTATACTGCTAAGTCTGCTAACAGTGTTTTTACCTCTTCCAGGCTCACTGTGACTTGTTCTTTTTCTTCTCGCAGATATTTCACGGTTACCTTACCTTCGGCAAGTTCGCTTTCACCTAAAATTAGCGCAACTAGCGCGTCGCTCTTATCTGCACGTTTTAATTGTTTCTTAAAGTTACCGCCACCACAGTGTACTTGCACACGAAGACCTGCAACATCTGAGCGTAATTGCTCTGCAATCACTGGCGCTTGAATACTTGCGGCATCACCCATAGCTGCAACATACACGTCTGCATTTCGGCGAATTTCGCCCACACTTTCTAGTGCTTGAAGTAGCAGAACTAAACGCTCCATACCCATTGCAAAACCAACTGCTGGAGTTGCTTTACCACCTAGTTGTTCTACTAGACCGTCGTAGCGACCACCAGCGCATACAGTGCCTTGTGCACCTAGACTTTCTGTTACCCACTCAAATACAGTGCGGTTGTAATAGTCTAAGCCACGTACTAGCTTTTCATTAACTTGGTATTCGACGCCTGCTGCGTCTAAACGTTCACATAAATTTGCAAAATGTGCTTTTGATTCTTCATCTAAATGCTCTGTTAGCTTAGGCGCATCAACTAAAATAGCCTGAATATCAGGGTTTTTAGTATCTAAAACACGTAGTGGATTTGAATACATACGACGTTTAGAGTCTTCATCTAATTTATCGATATGTTGCTCTAAAAACGCCACTAGTGCATCACGATATTCTGCTCGCGCTTCATTTGAACCTAGAGAGTTCAGCTCGAGACGAACATGTTCTGAGATGCCAAATGCTTGCCATAAACGTGCTGTAAGTAAAATCACTTCAGCATCGATATCAGCAGTCGCAATACCAAACGCTTCAAGACCGAATTGGTGGAATTGACGGTAGCGACCTTTCTGTGGACGCTCATGGCGGAACATTGGACCCATGTACCAAAGACGCTGCTCTTGGTTGTACAATAAGCCACCTTGGTTACCCGCACGTACACACACGGCTGTACCTTCTGGACGCAGTGTTAGGCTATCGCCATTACGATCTTCAAAGGTGTACATTTCTTTCTCAACGATATCGGTTACTTCACCAATAGAGCGTTTAAATAAGTCGGTAGATTCAACAATTGGAAAACGGATCTCTTGATAACCATAAGACGCCACCGTATCACGTAATACTGCTTCTACTTTCTGCCAAACTTGCGTATCACCTGGCAGACAATCGTTCATACCACGAACTGCCTGAATTTGTTTTGCCACTGAAAATCCTAAATCAATCTATTTGCTAAATGCGAGTGCCACATACAGTGCGCATTGTGGGTAAATGAGTTAGGTATTATACCCAGCTCGCGTAAAACGTAAACGACAGAGCAAAAGATCCGCAGGATATTCTTTGCTCTGTCGGTAATTTTTAAAAATTATTCGACGATTTTAATGTCGATTGCTGGCTGTGCCTGCTTCTTAGCAACAAAGTCGCGTACCTGCTCTTCAAGCTGCTCGACGATGTTATCGTTATCAATACGCATCTTTTGACGCTCACCGTTGATGTACAAACCAGAGCGTCGGTTTGCACCAGCAAGGCCTATATCACTTACCAATGCTTCACCTGGGCCATTCACAACACAGCCAATTACTGACACCGAAATAGGCTCAATGATGTCTTCAAGACGCTCTTCGAGTTGGTTCATGGTGTTTACCACATCGAATTCTTGACGAGAGCAGCTCGGACAAGCAATAAAGTTGATACCACGAGAACGAATACGCAGTGATTTTAAGATATCAAAACCTACTTTGATCTCTTGCACAGGATCGGCAGCAAGTGACACACGTAAGGTATCACCGATACCTTCGGCTAATAACATACCTAAGCCAACCGCCGATTTTACTGAGCCAGAGCGGAAGCCGCCCGCCTCTGTGATACCAAGGTGAAGGGGTTGATCAATTTCTTTTGCCAGTAAACGATACGCGCCAACCGCTAAGAATACATCTGACGCTTTTACAGAGACTTTGAACTGGTCAAAGTTCAAACGCTGTAAGATTTCAACATGGCGCATCGCTGATTCAAGTAAAGCTTCTGGTGTTGGTTCACCGTACTTTTCTTGTAAATCACGCTCCAACGAACCGCCATTTACACCAATACGGATAGGGATATTACGCTCACCAGCAGCGTCAACAACCGCACGAATACGATCTTCACTACCAATGTTACCTGGGTTGATACGTAAACAATCTGCACCATATTGCGCCACTTTTAGTGCAATACGGTAATCAAAATGAATATCGGTAACGAGAGGAATATCTACCTGCTCTTTTATGCTTTTAAAAGCCTCGGCTGCATCCATAGTTGGCACTGATACACGAACGATATCTGCTCCCGCATCTTGAATAGCACGGATCTGCGCAACGGTTGCATCGATGTCCATGGTATTGGTGTTCGTCATTGACTGTACAGCAATTGGTGCGCCATCACCAACAGGCACGTCACCTACATAAATACGGGTCGATTTTCTGCGTTTAATTGGAGATTCTGAAAACATGACGGTTACTCTGTTAAGGGTAATTTAAATTTAGCTGAACGATTGCGTGGCAATGATGATAAGTCAACAGTTTGACCATCTAGTTCTACATCAACCTGCTGATGACGGCCTAACACCACAGAAAACGGTGCAACGCCCTGCACTGTCATGGTGTACCCGGCTTTTTTTACGCCAAAAGCAATGCGCTCTGATGAGGCATCAAAGATCTCTACCCAAGAATCATCTTTGAAATGCATCACAATAGTATTTAATAAAGGTGCACTGCTTGTCTCTGCGACTTGCACTTGATCAGCGTCTACAGCATCTAAAACTGGTTTGTCAGTTTCAGCCTGTTCCAATGCAGTCTCAATTGCATCCTCAGTTGATAATACAACTTTTGGAGACATATCATTTTCTTCGCTGTTTTCTACAACAGGTGATTCGCTTTCAGGCACAATGACATCATTTTCATTCGATGTGGCTTGCCAATACATAAAACCTGAAGATCCCAACACGATAGCCAAGATCACATAACTGACTAACATTAACCGACTATCATTAGCTTCTTTTTCTGTACGGCGTGAAAAACTTTGCATACTT
The DNA here is from genome assembly GCA_964479805.1 of uncultured Pseudoalteromonas sp. GTDB lineage: Bacteria > Pseudomonadota > Gammaproteobacteria > Enterobacterales > Alteromonadaceae > Pseudoalteromonas. The sequence goes on from CAYZOE010000004.1 coordinate 83,282, forward strand.
TTATTGTCTGCCACACTGTCAGGTGCCTGAAACAATGCCAAGGTTTGCCCTTGATCTAATTGTAATAGCGTACAGTAAGCTTTGATGTACCCTTTAACAAAGGTGATTGGACCAAGCGACGTATAATCATCTTGTTCAAGTTTGGTAATATGCTTTGGACTTAGCTTTAACCTATCCGCCACGGCTTCAATGGTTAAATTCGCATCTTTTCGTGCGCTTGCTAATACTTGCCCCAAAGACGCTTGTTGCTCAGTTGATTCTGGGCTCATTTCATTCATAAATTATAACTACTCGGATCTACAATCAGTAAACTGTGTCCAGCCGCAAGTTCAACGTCTGGTGTTAATTTGTTCCATCGCATTAGGTCACCAATCTGCAATTGATAATCGGTAGCGATATTATACAAGCTGTCCCCATCGCGAATGATATGGGTGGTAAGCGGATTGTTTAAATACACTTGCTGACCAATCTGTAAACGGTCTGATTCTTTAAGTTTGTTCCATCTTAACAAACTCGCGATTTTGACATCATATTTAACCGATAAACTAAATAAGTTTTCACCCAACCCAACTGTATGCACTGGCACACTTGGTAGATTTACTTCTGGATTTAACAAAGGAGCACCAACTGATGTAAGTTTAGTTGTACGAACTGGTTCGCTATTCTCTGCTATTTCTCTGAACCTAACCTGACTTGGATCTGGCTGATAGAATTGCACTTGCCCTTGAGCTGCTTGCACTGACGTTTTTTCACCAAACGACACGACTCTAACTTGATTATTTGGAGTTTCAGTGACTTGATTTGTCGCTTGGCTTTTATCTTCAGCTTCAGGGGCACTTTTCGTACTTGCAGACTGATTTGACTGAGGTTGCACTTCAATCTCAGAAGGTGTTTTCAAACCGCCACGCAATGACACAGCTTCGCTTGCAGTGACACGGCTTGATCTTGCTATTGTATTAGGCTGCTCAACTTCACGATTGTGATTGCTTGCTCGTTTAGGTGCTTTTTTACGAGTAATTTTTATTTTTGGCTGGGCATTATAAACCGTAGATGACTGTGCTGTAATTTCAGCAACCTTGGCTTTTCTATATTGCTCACGCAATACATCAAATTCGCTATTATTGTATTCTTCTTTAATAATCGCTTGTGCTTGGTAAGATTGCGGATAAGTCTGTACTAAGATCGTGGCGATTTTCTGAGACTGTTCTAAATGCCCCATCTTTTGATGTAACAAGTACTCTAAAAACAAACTACGCGATGAAATGAAGCCATTCTCAGTGTAACGTTCTAACACCCTCAATGCCTGATGCAAGTCGCTTCTGGCATAGTACAAACCAGCGAGAGAAATTAAAGCGCTTTGACTCTGGCCATCGTGTTGCACTGCACTATTTAGATAGTCGAGGGCTAACTCAAACTTATCTTGCTTCACCGCACATAAAGCCAAATTTTCATAACTTTGCGAAACTCTTAAATAGCCACGAGTATCTATCGCTTTTAATAATTGCGTCGTCGCTTCATCATACTCGCCGATACGGCATAAAAACGTACCGTAATTGTTCAGAGTATTTGGATCATTAGGTACTAACTTGAGTGCAGTTTGATAAGACGCTTTAGCCTTTTGGAATTCTTTTACTTGCTCAAAATAGTAAGCCAGTGTGTAGTGCACTTCTGGTAATTTAGGGGCAAATTTGGCTGCTCGTTCGAGGTTAAACTTAGCTTGAGTATTATTACCCGCTTTTAGATATTCTAATGCCAAACTGATACGCGTTTTTGCTGCTTCTAGGTTATTCATTTCTGAATTCACCACAGGGCTATTTTTAGTGACGCTGTGTGTTTCTGTTACACAGCCATTTAAGCCAAATAAGGCAAATGGAATCACCCAATAAGAACGCATGTATCACCTTGGTAATATGAAATAATAAGGACCTATATTACCTAAAAGCCCCTATCTTTCATCTATTTTATGTAATTAACTTCGGCAATAAAAAACACTTAAGTTAATTACTCACATTCACAGCAATGGCGTTATCTGCGCGCTGCTGTTTTTTCATAATACGTTTAGTACGGTCAACCACATCACCGACTAATTGGCCACAGGCTGCATCGATGTCATCACCACGGGTACGACGCACAATACAAGTTAAACCTGCTGCCTGTAATACTTTTGAGAAGCGATCTATGCGGCTGTTACTTGAGCGACCATATTCATTACCCGGGAATGGGTTGAATGGAATCAAGTTGATCTTAGAGGGTGTGCCTTTTAGTACTTTAACCAGCTCATGAGCTTGATCTGTACTGTCGTTAACGCCTTGCAACATAACGTATTCGATGGTGATGTCTTTATTGGCTTTTGAACCATCAATATAACGACGACATGCTGCTAAGAACTCTTCAATTGGGTACTTTTTATTGATAGGTACTAACACATCACGTAAATCATTGGTTGGCGCGTGAAGAGAAATAGCCAGTGCCACATCAATCTTCTCTTTAAGAATATCTAGCGCAGGTACAACACCTGAAGTACTTAGTGTTACACGACGCTTAGATAAACCAAACGCCCAGTCATCCATCATCAACTCCATAGCAGGAACGACATTGTTGATGTTAAGCAATGGCTCACCCATACCCATCATAACCACGTTAGTAATTGGGCGCTTAGTACTGTCACCATTGTGTAAGCCAATATCTGTCGCCACTCGCCAAACCTGGCCGATGATCTCAGATACTTTTAAGTTACGGTTAAAACCCTGCTGCGCTGTTGAGCAGAATGTACACTCAAGCGCACACCCTACCTGTGAAGATACACACAGTGTTGCGCGGTCTTTTTCTGGGATCCAAACAGTTTCAACTTCTTGGCCGCCTTCTAGGATCATCGCATATTTAATGGTGCCATCACTGGCAACTTGCTTAACTGAAATTTCAGGCGCTTTAATCTCACATTGCGCTTGTAACTTCGCACGTAACTTTTTATTGATGTTGCTCATATCGTCGAAGTTATCGATACCGAAGTGATAAACCCACTTCATTACCTGATCTGCGCGGAATGGCTTTTCACCAAATGATGCAAACAATTCACGCATCCCCTCGCGATTCAAATCAAGTAAATTAATTTTTTTCTCTGTAGTGGCCATGAAGCAACCTCGATAAAGTGACGGTACGAAATTAAAAGACGACGTATTGTATAAAAACCAACCAACACACTCAAACATTGTTGATGATTTTGCAAAAATAGCTACATAAGCTGACTTTGCAAAAGCAGCAAGGACTAAAAAAGGGCCCGAGAGCCCTTCTTTACTCTGTTCGATCCGCGATTAGCGAGTACGAGGACAGATTTCTTCTTCAGCGAAGAAGTAAGCGATTTCGCGAGCAGCTGACTCAGGTGCGTCAGAACCGTGTACCGCGTTCTCGTCAATGCTGTCAGCATAGTCAGCACGTAAAGTACCAGCTAGTGCTTCAGCAGGGTTAGTAGCACCCATGATTTCACGGTTCTTAAGAACTGCGTTTTCACCTTCAAGAACCTGAACCATTACTGGACCAGAAGTCATGAAAGAAACTAATGCGCCAAAGAAAGGACGCTCTTTGTGCTCTGCGTAGAAACCTTCAGCTTTCTCTTGAGAAAGGTGAACCATTTTAGAAGCAACGATCTTAAGACCAGCAGATTCGAAACGGTTGTAAATTGCACCGATGTGGTTTTTAGCTACCGCATCAGGCTTGATGATTGAAAAAGTACGCTCTAAAGCCATCTTTTTAGCTCCAATAATAATTGTTGAATATTTACGGGCGCGAATTATACGCGTTTTAGCGCTAAAAACCTACTAGATCTTGATCCTTTAAAAATTTCGAATAGATCAGATTTCAGCGAAAAACCATGATCTGCGTCAAACATGACAATTTTATTAACCTTTATAGTGCGCCGCTTTTTCATTTCACTTGAAATTTTACCGTCACTTTTTAGCCGAAAAAGCAATTTGTAGCTGAAGTATTAGGTCGACTCAACAGTCGCTTGGTTGAGAGTGATGTTAAAAATAAATTCTTCACGGGACACAGTCTTTAGCTGATGACACCACATGGTATTATCAGCTTTAACCTTGAACACATGAAAAACAAAAAGGTGAGAAAATTAACGATACTAAAGGCTCTGGCCATATTGTAAAAATTTCACTGCCTGAAAATACCGACTTAGAGCACGCTATTTTTATGCGTAAGTTAAACATTCAAGAAAGTACAAGTAACCCATTTAAGAATGCTTAAGTCATAGCGCTGTTGAATAATTAAAAGTGCATCAACTGTGATATGTGTGATCCTCAATGTCCGAATGAAGTCATTTACATCGATGAGAAATTTTATAAGGTTGATCTTGATAAATGTACTGAGTGTGTTGGCTATTGCGAAGAGCTCATGTGCGTGAGTGTGTTGGTTATTTCGAAAGGCTCATGTGCGTGAGTGTATTTCCAATCGATTGCATGATACTCGACCCCAATCACAAAGAGGGCTTAGATACCTTGGCTGAGAAATTTTTCGTCGTGTTGATGGAGACAATTAATTCAAGACAAGAAATATTAGCTTACTGAAATAAAAATAGCGCCCAATGAGCGCTATTTTTATTTCTTCGATAAATCATAACGAAAAAATTAATTAGCGAAGGGCTTTTTCAACTTGATCGAAATGCGCAATCACTTCAACAATTTCAAGCTCAGCGTCTTCATAGGCAGATTCAAACTGCATACCTTGTGAGGCCATTGCTTGAACTGTTGCCGGATGTACCAATAAATCTTTTGCGTGGTAGCATACTGGTGAGTCGTATTTAGGTAACTTGCCATCTTTGTGGTAACCAGATTCAATTTCTTCTAGTGGCAAAGTTGGAATAACGTCAGCAGCCTTGTCTAATGCCGAGAGGTAGCTGTCGCAAACAGGGTATTTAGCTGTGAATTCAGCTAATAATTGACGAGAGGTCGCAACAAGTTGCTGTGAGCTTTGCTCAAGCTTTTGAGACGCTTCGTTGGCTCTGATCTCACCAAGTAAGCTTTGGGCTTGCTGCTTGTAAGTATCTAAGTTGGTTACTTTAGCTGGTGCTGCTTCAGTCGTTTGTGTTTGTTGCTCAACTTGCTCTGAACATGCTGTTAATGCAAGGCTTGTAAGTAGAATTGCCAACCTAGATTTCATGAGAACCTCGTAATTATTATTGAAAACAATTCTCATTATACTCTTTAAAGCAAAGAATGAAATATCATTGTCATAAAATTATGAGGTTTTCTCTATTCTTCTAAATTCAATCAAATTCAGAAGAATAAGCTGGTCTACTTATCCTTACAGGTATTGGCCATAATAGCTTTTTGTGCCTGCGCTTCTTTTTCATTATTATTTGATTTCGCTACCGCGTAACTGATTTTCGCATCGTTGCACTTGTCTTTTAGCTCTTTGTCCATCGTATACAGTTTGTCTTTTTGTGCCTGTGCAAGTCCGTCTGTACCTACATATTCTGTGCGTTCTTCAGGTGCTTTATTTTTTTCATATGCTTCACCTTCGTTCACCTTACAACCTGATAATACAAAGGCTAAAGGAAATACTGTAATCAATAAGCTTTTCATAAATTTACCTATCTTAAATACTTTTCTTGATTATAACTGATTTGATGTAATTACAAAGGAAAGGTTCAACGCTTAAATTTCAAACAATAAAAAACCGCATATTTGCATATGCGGTTTTTTTTAACAGAAAACACTGGTTTTCTTAAGGCATGGCGTCTAAGTCCGCACCTTCTTTTTCAACTTCGACTGGTATTAAATCTTCTTTGCTTACGCCCATCGCAACAGCTACTGAGCTTGCAACATAAACAGAAGAGTAAGTACCAATGAAAACACCAAATAGTAAAGCAGTTGCGAAACCATGAATGGTTTGGCCGCCCCATACGAATAGTGCAATCAATACTAAAATAGTCGTGATTGATGTAACTAAGGTACGATTAAGTGTTTGCGTGAGTGAGATGTTAATGATCTCAATGGTGTCATCAATACGCACTTTACGGAAGTTCTCACGAATACGATCTGATACAACAATGGTGTCATTCAGTGAATAACCGATAACCGCTAAGATTGCTGCAAGAATCGTCAGATCAAACTCTAGGTCTAATAATGAGAAAAGGCCCATAGTGATGATCACATCGTGGAAAAGAGCGACCACCGCACCGATAGCAAAGCGATATTCAAAACGAAATGCCACATACATCAAGATACAGATAAGCGCGGTTAGCATGGCTAAGCCACCCTGCTCTTTTAAGTCTTCACCCACACTTGGGCCAACAAACTCAATTCGACGCATTTCTACACTACTGTCTACTTGTTGTAGAGCTGAGATCAGTTGGTTACCAATTGTCTCTGCTTTTACATCGCTTCCTCGTGGCGCTAAACGAACTAGTACATCTTGGCTTGAACCAAACAACTGTACTGATGCATCAGCAAAACCATTTTCAGCTAAGACAGAGCGGATTTTTGCCAGATCAGCTGGCTGTGAAAAGCCAACCTCAACCGCAGTACCACCAGTAAAGTCTAAGCCAAAATTCAATCCACGGATTGCCATAGAGGCAATTGATGCCAAGATCAATAACGCAGAAATAGCCATGGTAAGCTTGCGCGCTGACATAAAGCGGATGGTGTCATTTAATTTTAATAACTGCATATCCGTCTCCTAGATTGAAAGCTTATTAATGCGCTTGCCACCGATCACTAAATTGATCACAGCACGCGTACCGACAATGGCCGTAAACATCGACGTGATGATACCGATTGCAAGTGTTACAGCGAAGCCCGCAATTGGACCTGTACCAACCGCAAATAAGATAACGGCTGCAATCAGTGTAGTGATGTTGGCATCGAAAATGGTGCTAAATGCACTGTCATAACCTTGGTGAACTGCTTGCTGAGGGCTACGACCGTCGGCTAATTCTTCACGAATACGCTCAAAGATAAGTACGTTCGCATCTACCGCCATACCTACCGTTAGTACGATACCGGCAATACCTGGTAATGTCAGAGTGGCACCTGGGATCATCGACATAACACCAACAATAAGTACTAGGTTAGAAGCAAGTGCAATGTTAGATACCAGACCAAAGCCTTTGTAGTACAACAACATAAATGCCAGTACAAATGCAAAACCAAGTACCACAGCTGTCATACCCGCTTCGATGTTTTCCTGACCTAGGCTTGGGCCTACTGTACGCTCTTCAACGATTTGAATTGGCGCAACTAAGGCACCAGCACGAAGTAATAAGCTCAGGTTATGGGCTTCAGCTGGGTTATCAATACCTGTAATACGGAATGAGTTGTTCAGACGAGCTTGAATGGTTGCAACGTTAATCACTTCTTCAACCTTAATTGGCGGAAGCGCTTTGCCGTTTTCATCTTTCTTACCTGATGGCTTGTATTCAATGAATACTGTCGCCATACGCTTACCAACAGCACGTTTCGTGAAGGCACTCATTTTAGCGCCGCCTTTGCTATCAAGGTTGATGCTCACTTGAGGGCGTGAGTATTCATCCATACCCGATTGTGCGCCAGTAATGTGAGAGCCGCCTAGAATTACACGCTTCTTAAGTACTACTGGGTAGCCATCTTTGTGCATGATCACTTCAGTGCCAGGAGGCACACGGCCTTGTGCAGCTGAGCGAACATCTGCATTTTCATCTACTTCACGGAACTCAAGTGTTGCCGTTGCACCTAAAATTTCTTTCGCACGGGCGGTATCTTGTACGCCAGGAAGTTGCACAATAATACGTTCTGCACCTTGCTGTTGAACATTTGGTTCAGCAACACCTAACTGGTTGATACGGTTACGAATGATGGTTTCGTTTTGTTTGATTGCGTAAGCGCGGATCTCTTTGAATTTCTGATCGCTCAAACTTGCGAAGAATGCCAAGCTATTGCTGCTATCATCAACGAAGTTGTAGAGAGGATAACGCTGCTTTAAGAAGCGTTCTGTCTTATCTTTGTCATCATCATTACGCATGATCACTTGTACACGCTCAGCACCCGAAACACGGCGGATTGAACGGTAACGAAGTTTTTCACCACGTAAGTCACTCTTAAAATCTTGCTCCATGGTTTCTAGCGCATTGTCCATCGCTGTTACCATGTCGACTTCCATCGTAAAGTGAACACCACCACTTAAATCTAGGCCGAGCTTCATTGGGTTACCACCAATGCCTTTTAACCAATCAGGTTGTGCAGGGCTCATATTAATTGCAGAAATGTAGTCCTCAGACAGGCTGTCACGCAAAATATCTTGCGCTTTTAACTGCTCTTCAACATTCGTAAAACGTACCAATACTTGATCGTTTTCTAATGCTGAAGATTTTACTGTGATGTTGTTCTCTTTTAGAGTCTCATTTACTTTGTCTAGCACACTTAGATCAGCGCTGGCACCTTTGGTACCAGAAACCTGTATGGCCGGATCACGGCCATACAGGTTTGGTGTGGCATATAAAATACCAATCGCTAATACAGCCAGAACAAGTAAATACTTCCACATTGGATACTTGTTTAACACAGGCTTTACCTTTTTATTTTTGTTTTTAGATTACAGCGATTTCATTGTGCCTTTAGGCAACACAGCTGATACTGCTGATTTTTGTACTGTGACTTCAGTTTGGTCATTTAAAGCAATGACTACAAAGTCTTTGTCATCAGCAACTTTAGTGATTTTACCTACTAGACCGCCTTGTGTTAGTACTTCGTCACCTTTACCTAATGCGCCCATTAGGTCTTTGTGCTCTTTTACACGCTTAGCTTGTGGGCGGTAGATTAAGAAATAAAATACCAAACCAAACACACCTAACATGATAAGCATTTCCATGCCACCGCCAGCAGGTGCTGGCGCTGCAGCACTTGCATGCGCAGTCGAGATAAATAAACTCATAACACTTCCTCTTATATTTTAAATTTATATTATTCTGTTTCAGCTAATGGCGGCACTGGTAGGCCACGTTTAGCGTAAAAATCTTCTACGAATTCGTCTAGTTTGCCTTCGGCAATCGCATTTCTTAGGCCTTCCATCACACGTTGGTAAAAACGTAAGTTATGGATGGTATTTAAACGTGCACCTAAGATTTCATTACACTTATCTAAATGGTGTAAGTAAGCACGTGAGTAGTTCTTACAAGTATGACAATCACACTCAGGATCTAATGGACCTGTATCTGTTTTGTGAACTGCGTTACGGATTTTAATAACACCCGTACTGATAAACAAGTGACCGTTACGCGCATTACGTGTTGGCATTACACAGTCAAACATATCGATACCACGACGCACCGCTTCGACTAAATCTTCAGGTTTGCCAACACCCATTAAATAACGCGGCTTGTCTTCTGGCATTTTGTAAGCACAGTGATCAAGAATGTTGATCATATCTTCTTTTGGTTCACCCACAGATAAACCACCAAGTGCGTAACCGTCAAAACCAATTTCTTCTAGGCCTTTTTGTGATTCTGCACGAAGCTCAGGATACATACCACCTTGAATAATACCGAATAACGCTGAAGGGTTATCACCATGACCTTCTTTTGAACGTTTTGCCCAACGTAGTGAAAGCTCCATTGAGTCACGGGCTTCTTTTTCAGTTGCGGGGTAAGGTGTACATTCGTCAAAAATCATGACGATATCTGAACCTAAATCACGCTGCACTTGCATCGCTTTTTCAGGCGATAACATGATTTTTTCACCATTTACAGGTGACTTGAACATCACGCCTTCTTCAGAAATTTTACGCATTGCGCCTAAGCTGAATACTTGGAAACCGCCTGAATCAGTTAGAATTGGTTTATCCCAGTTCATAAAGTCATGTAGATCACCATGTTGTTTGATGATTTCAGTGCCAGGACGAAGCATTAGGTGAAAAGTATTACCTAAGCAGATATGTGCACCTGTATCTTTTAATTCGTCTGGTGTCATGCCTTTAACAGTACCGTATGTACCTACAGGCATAAATGCAGGGGTTTCGACCACACCACGGTCAAAAATCAAACGGCCGCGACGGGCTTTGCCATCTGTGCGATCTAATTCAAATTTCATAGCTACCTCAAAAGTCGGAAAAACAGTCCAACACTCGTTTTATAAACGCCATCTCGTTTATCTTTAGAGCTGATTTTAACCCTCCGATTCTACCCTTTTTACACTGCGAATTCTAATGATTGGGGCGAAAACTAAGAAATTAAAGATGAATAATGATAGGAGTTTAAGAAGAAAAGCTAAGAACAACAAGGCCCTGAGTTTCAGGGCCTGAGTAAGATATAATTTGATACTAAGTTTTAGCCGTTATTAATCTTGCTTGGTGATAAACATGGCATCGCCGTAGCTGAAGAATCGATATTGCTCAGTCACTGCCGTTTTATACGCCTTGATAATATGATCTTGACCAGCAAACGCACTCACTAACATGATCAAAGTAGATTCTGGTAAGTGGAAGTTAGTGATCATGGCATCAACTACCTGGAATTCATAACCTGGATAGATGAAAATGTCTGTATCGCCATAAAGTGGCTGTAATTCACCTTCACTCGCTTTCGCCGCAGACTCTAGTGAACGAACAGAGGTCGTACCTACAGCAATCACTCGACCGCCATTGGCTTTAGTTTTTTTGATGGCATCAACCACTTCTTGAGACACTTCAATGTACTCTGAATGCATAACGTGCTCATCAACTGAATCAACACGTACAGGTTGAAAAGTGCCTGCACCTACATGCAGAGTGATGAACTGTGTTTCTATGCCTTTTTCTTTGATCTTTTCAAGCAATACTTCATCAAAGTGCAAACCCGCTGTTGGTGCAGCGACTGCACCCGGTTTTTCGTTGTATACGGTTTGATAACGCGCTTTATCTTCTTCCGTATCAGGACGATCAATATAAGGCGGTAAAGGCATATGGCCAATGTCATCTAAAATATTTAACACCGTTTGCTCGCCTTTGAACTCAAGCTCAAAAAGCTCACCATGACGTGCCACCATGGTCGCTTCTGCTTTACCTTCTAGAATCAGTGTTGCACCTTCTTTTGGTGATTTGCTTGAACGAACATGGGCAAGCACTCTATGCTCGTCTACAACACGTTCAACTAACACTTCAACTTTGCCACCTGTGCTTTTTTGGCCATACATACGGGCAGGGATCACTTTGGTATTATTGAAGATCATTAAATCGTTCGGATTTAAGAAATCAATGAGATCTTTGAAGATCTTATGACCTAACTCGCCTGTATTTCCATCGAGAGTCAGAAGTCGGCTCGCAGTACGATCTGCCATAGGATGACGAGCGATTAACTCATCAGGAAGTTCAAAACTAAAGTCAGCTACGCGCATGACAACACCTCAAGTTATAAAACAGCGGCCAAGTTTAGTGTTCCTATAACACTTAATCAAGTGCTTGTAAGTGCACAAAAATAGCATTAACCTAGGTCTTCGGAGCAATGTTTTTAGAAACAGCTAATTACCGACATTTCAGAAAAGAATAATTAAAATAAAAACATACACGATAAGACAAAGGTACCGTAGACGATGACAACAAATCGATTGAGGTTAATTTAAGTATGGCAAGGCAACTTTCATTGCTCATAGTGAATGCCAGCGAGTCCGAACGCGCAACCATTACACTTACCCTCAATAGACTAGAAGTGTTTGAAATCATCGAATGTGAGGATAGCCAAGCTGCTTTGCATTTATTAAAACAACGAGCCGTTGACCTCATTATCACTGGGCTCGATGTCGGAAAAATTGATGGTTGGCGCTTTGCGCGTATGGTACGTTCTGGATTACTAGAAACCCCTAAGCACACGCCAATCGTGCTCACACCGCCGATTTACTGCGAACGTATTGCTGAAACAACCGCCAGAAGTTATAGCATTGATGCCGTTTTACCTTTTGAGAAACATGAACAACTTCCAGAATTATTAGCCAATATTTTATCTTCGCAATTGGAAAGAAGCAGTCGCCTTGATCTGCTATTGTTCGAGCCAGATCATGCTCAAGCAGAAGAGATCTGCGAGCAACTAGAGTTCAGTTTTGCATGTACAGTTGTTAATACGCTTCAAGATGCACAAGCTCTTTTCTTACAAAACCACTACGCTATTGTGTTGATTAACACATCTGACAAAACCTATACTGAAAGTAAGCAATTAATCGGGGCTATTTTAGAGCATAAACCAAATCAGTCTGTTGTTACTATAATCGACAGTAAAGATGTTAATGATGCCGAACAGCTTCTCCTTATGGGTGTAACTGACTTTGTTAGGGCGCCCTACAATTTACCAATTTTAAACAAGGTCTGTGATCATGCTGCGCGCCGTGAAGATTTTATGGTGAGTTACGCAGAGTTTGCAGACAAAGTTTCGCAACTCAGCCAGAGTGAACGTCGCTACAAAGATTTATTCTCTGCGCACCAACGCATCTTGTTGCATTTAAATACCGTGGTTATGGAGTTAGACACCGAAGCAAAAATTCGCTTTATTAATCCAGCTTGGGAAGCGCTTTCAGGATTCGGCATTAAAGCCAGTTTAGGTGTCTCATTAAAAACGTTCATCCATAAAGATGATCAGCACACCCTGAATAAACAGCTCGCCAAAGTCAAAACTGGAGTACATCGTTACGCTCAGCTCGAATTACAACTCACTCAAAAAAATGGCGCGTCTATTTGGGTTGAATGTCGCTTTCAGCTCATTAAAAACACCACCAGTGATGTTACGATTACAGCAACCATAGATAACATTCATGAGCGTAAACAGGCTGAACTGCAATTACGTCACTTGGCCCTGCACGACACGTTAACCGGTTTGCATAACCGCTACTACTTCGACCAGCAGCTCCAAAATCTATGCAAAACAATGAGTGAAGACTCACTCTCGGAACATGCTCTGCTTTATATTGACCTCGATCATTTTAAAATTATTAATGACTCAAAAGGGCACCAACAAGGTGACATCATTCTTAAAGAGGTTGCTCAGCTGTTTGGTCACAACATAGGCGATGAACACCTGATCTTCCGCATTGGTGGCGATGAGTTCGCCGTGATATTAAAAGAAGTCAGTTTACTTGATGCGCATATTATTGCCGAAAGTATCTGTATGGCCATCGATAAGCATGAGTTTCACTCTGAAGAAAATAGCTATTCGATTAGCTGTTCTATCGGTTTAACTCAAATAACGGCCTCTAACCATGATGCCAATGAGTCATTAAAGCAAGCAGATATTGCACTTTATATCGCTAAAAGCTTAGGTCGAAATTTAGTGCATTGTTATAACAAAGATGATGCCGAGAATAATACCCTGCAAGGCGGTTTAGAATGGGGCCATGCTGTAAGACAAGCACTACAAAACGAGCAAGTCGAACTACACTATCAACCGATTTGGTCTTTCAAACATGCTCAAATAGCCTACTTTGAAACCTTACTACGTTTGAAAATAAACGAGGAACTGATTTATCCAAATCAGTTCATTCCTGCTTTAGAGTTACTTAACGATACCTTCCTGATGGATCAATGTGTGGTAAAACATGCGATTAAGGCACTTTCTGAACATATTGAATTAAGCCAAGTTGCAATCAACTTATCTGCCCACTCCTTCTTAGATGAAAGGTTATTGCCACATATTCAAGATTGCTTAGTGCAATACCAAGTCAATCCTAGTCGAGTGATCTTTGAGATCACAGAATCAGCGAGTATCAATAACTTGACAGCTACTCAGGCGATGATCAAAAAGTTGAATCAACTGGGCTGCCACTTTTCGATTGATGACTTTGGCACAGGCTTTAGTACCTTTAGTTATTTAAAGCAACTCCCTGCCCAGCATGTAAAGATAGATGGTTCGTTTGTTCGCGATATGCTCAATGATCCCATTGATCTTGCTTTGGTAAAAGCAGTGAACGACATTAGCCATTCATTAGATAAACATTCTGTCGCTGAATATGTTGAAAGCAAAGACATTTTTGATGCTTTAAAAGAGATTGGTATTGATTATGGGCAAGGGTACTTTATTGCTAAGCCAATGCCGATAGATCTACTTAAAAAAGAAATTATAACTATTTTCCCTGAGAAAACAGTTGCGTAACAATTTAATACAGAACTGAACTTTTACTTAACGATTTCTCATCTATAATAATTCTATGTGAAAAATGATGTCAGCTAGTTTTTAAGGTTTCAACTTTTTAGCACGACATCACAAGGATTGATAAATATCACAATAGGAAAGTTAGGGAGGTCGTTATGATGATATTAGTATCTTTTTTGCTGATCTTACACTGCATCATTGCATATCAATGTTACCTAAGTGCACAGAAAAAAGGCTACCCTGCCTTTGTGTTCACTTTACTTAGTTTGATACCTTACTTCAATCTAGTTGTTTGGGTGTATTTATTGTTTTTGCCAAACCTCAACGAGCAAACACAAATGCACCAGTCAAGCAATTAACTTTTAATATGTTAAGAAAAAAGGGCTAACAGCCCTTTTTAGTGTAACTGTTTAACGCCACTAGAATTGATATTGCGTTGCGCTTTTCGCCAATTTATCTGCGTTAATATCCCCTCTTACGCATGACTCTATATCCGACTTTTTAAATACCAAAATATGCTTTTCTTGCTGGTAAGAAGGGATAAACTTGAAACTCACATGCTCACTGCCTTTAACACTGCGTAAACCATTACCATAATCACATAAGCTATTTGCCAAACTCACTGTCACAGTAGTTTTAAGCAATGCTTTTTGCGCCTGCTGTTGAGCTTGGCGCTGTGCTCTATCCTGATCCAATTTTTCTTTAAGCTGTATTTTGCTTTGCGTCAATTTAACTTTTTCGGCTTCTAATTTTGCAATTTCTTTAGCGATTTCTTTGTGATGCTCAAGCAGCTCTTGATTCTTCTCTTCTTGGCGTCTTAACATATAATCCAGTTCATGTTTTTCTCGCTCTAATTCATGTAACTCGCGTCGTGTTTCTCTCTCTTGCTCTGCCACTTCTCGTATTTGCTCCGCACCTTGACGCACGGCTTCTAAGGCTACTTGATAAGCCTCTTTAGAGGCATCTGCAATGTTGTCACCGAGCACTGACATTTGCATTTCTAACGATGAAAAATCTGGTGACTGGATCTCTGTAAGGCCATGTATATCTTGCATATTCCCAATATGCTTACGCCAACCAAACAGGCTTTTGTTTCGTAAACTCACATCAAAAATAAGCCCTTGATCAGCAAGGTAGTAGCCTTCTACATTCTGCACCTGTCCCTTGGTGTCATGTTTTAATGCTGTGCTCACAACTCGCTGAAAAATTTTCACTTCTCGTTGTAATTTAGCGATATCTTGCTCTGTCTTCGCCGCTGTTGAAAATGTTGCACTGAGCACTGCAACTGATAATAAAGTGAGTAAAGCTTTCATTATTGATCTCCATTATGCGCAACTATTTGCAATGGCGCATGTTCCACTTGCTCTGCAAGTTCATTGAGTTGTAAACGTAAAATCGCTTGATCTTGGGCTCTTTGTGTTTGCAAAAATGCAAGTAAATCATCGAGTGCCACTTGGCGTTCTGCACGATTTGTGAGTAACACTTGATTGGTTAGATCAGCTTGTAAATTCTGACTTGTTTGCATCTGCTGCAAAATTTTCTGCATGGTAGCTTGCTGTTTTACAATTTGAGTTTGTTGCGCCACAAGACCTTGCTCTAATACTTGGTTTTGCTGCCATAACTGCAAAGATAAAACGCTCAAAAAGCCAACACTAGCCGCCATGCCCCACTGCATCCAATTTCCTTTAAACCGACCAGCTTGTTTAAACTCAGGTATCGCTATGGGCGTATCAGACGGAACCTCTTGATCTTCATAGCTGCAGGCCATGCTCTGCCAAGATTGAGCGCTTTCAAACAGCGGCTTAGTTTCTGGATCTGCTAAGACTTGAGCTTGCTGTGCTTCTGTAAGCCTCTCACCATCAAGCCACTTTTCAAGTAGTTCATGGGGTGTCATTTCATGATTCGACACGGATCACCTCCAATGGCGCTTTCATCTTGCCAAGCGCACTATATAAACGGGATTTAACGGTATTTGGCGAAATAGCCAGCTGTTCAGCTATTTCTTCAAAAGTGAAATGCTGAAAAAACTTCAGCTCTACAATTTGTCGCTGCTCAAACGGTAAAGCCTGTAGCGCAGCATGAATATGTTGATTATCACTTTGTAATTGAATTGGACAACTGGGTGTGTGGGCAACTTCAGAGACTTCTTCAAGCGGGCTGGACTGTCTTTGCCTTCGAAAGAAGTCCATACAGCGCGCTTGGGTCACCGAAAATAACCAAGTTTTAAATTGGCTCTGACCCTGAAAGTTATGCAAAGAGCGAAAGACACTCATGAAGGCTTCTTGCATTAAATCAAGTGCATCATGGCTATTACCAGTAAGGCGAAGACAGTGGTTATACACCTGCTGCTCATGCTGCTTGATAAGCTTTAACCACGCATTTTGGTCGCCTTGCTGAGCTTTTTTTATCAGTTTGTCTTGGCTTTGAAAGAACACACTTAAACCCTGATTAACTATCGCTGTTTAGTTAGTCGAAAGGTGTTTTAAAAAAGTTTGCCAAAAATAAAAATTATTTTTCGCAATCACATTGTTCAGTGATAAATGGCAATAATCCCTCACTGAATAAACGAAAGTCTCGAATACGGCCCGTGGTTTTACGCCAAATCAAACCAATTTCACGATACGCATCAGTGCTCGACTTTCTCACTGCTAAGTCCTTACCAGACAATATGCCTGCGTTGAGCGCCATTTGTGGTAAGAATGTCACACCGTGCTGGTATTCCACCATGCTCAATAAGGTATGCAAATTACTCGCTTCGAACGGATTGATGCATTCATGTTTGTTAAGGTGGCATGCACTCAAAGCATGACCTGTTAGACAATGCTCCCTCTCAAGCAAAAACACACTCTGATCTGGCAACAAGTTGTAATCATCAATGTCTTTTAGCGGGTAGCTTTTATGATAAACCAAGGAGAAGGCATCTTTAGTGAGTACTTTAGTGTGGAACTTTTCAGTCTGATAAGGTAATGCGAGCATGGCCATATCAATCTGTCCCTGCTCAAGACGTGCCAATAACTTATCGCTGGTATCTTCAATTAAGATCAGCTCTAAATTCGGGAAAGCTTCTCGACAGTGTTGATAAAGTGGCGCAGCAATAAAACTAGCGATAGTGGGAATTAGCCCCAAGACTAACTTGCCTGACAACGGATTTTTAAAGCTCTCAGTGAACTCTTTAATGCTCATGGTATCGGCAACAATTTTCTTGGCACGCGCAACCACTTCTTCACCTAACTCGGTAAACATTAAGCTACGGTTCTCACGCTCAATAAGTTGACTGCCTAAGGTTTCTTCAAGGGTTTGAATTGCGGTACTCAAAGTCGATTGACCGATAAAACACGCCTGAGCGGCGCGACCAAAATGTTGGTGTTGATGTACTGCAATAAGATATTGAAGCTGTTTAATACTAGGTAGGTTTGTCACGGTTATCTCTAAGCAAACTCTGATTTCGTTCAGTATAACGATGAAGTACTCAGAGTAAAACGGATTAGATCAATTACTTAGATGAATAATACCATTCCTCTTAATTAAGCGATCTATTTTGAAGCAAGGGTGCTTGTCGATAACGATGCGAAAACTTGTTATTTAGTAGTTCGAAATAACAAATTTTCAATGAAGTTAGCGTCAGTTTAGTCCCTCAAAATGGTTGGGGATTATTGCGTTTTGGCATAAAGCGTAGTTGATATAAAAAGACCCCAGCACCTTGATGCTGAGGTCTTTTCAAGCTAAAAGTCTGTAAGTCTAATTACACGCCGAAAACGGTTCTTAGAATATAGAATATAACAATAGCAAGTGCAGCACCGACTGGCAATGTAATTACCCAAGAAACCACAATATTTCTAATTACACCCATATTCAGTGCAGCGATACCACGCGCCATGCCTACACCTAATACTGCACCTACCAGAGTCTGTGTTGTAGAGATAGGTAAGCCAGTACCCGATGCAATAACTACCGTTGATGCAGCTGCAAGTTCAGCAGCGAAACCGCGACTTGGCGTTAAGTGGGTGATGCCCTCACCAATTGTTTTAATTACTTTCTTACCAAGCACCGCAAGACCCACTACGATACCGATACCACCAAGTGGTAAGATCCACCAGGCAAGTGCCGCTTTCTTCGCAATTTCACCATTGTGCTCGACAATGTTTACAACTGCCGCAAGTGGACCAATCGCGTTTGCTACGTCGTTTGAGCCGTGTGCGAATGCCATACAACATGCCGTTAGTACCATTAGAATAGCGAATACTTTCTCAACGTTATTAAACTGCATTTGCTTGTCTGCTTTAGGATCCATTTTCAGGCGATTAATTGCCATTTTACCAATAATCCCCACAACCACAGCAATACCAATTGCAAGTGCATAACCCTCAACCGCACCTAGGTTAATACCAATATGCTTTAGACCTTTCTTGATGGTTACAAGTGACATGACAAAGCCAGCTAACCCCATATAGATAGGTACATAACGCTTTGCATTTTGTAATGGCGAGTCTGTGTCGAAGATCAGCTTTTGCGCACTCATAAAGATTAAGTATGCAATAAAGCCTGAAATAGCAGGAGTAACAACCCAGCTACCTACGATGCCTGCAACTTTACCCCATTGAATTGCTTCACTCCCCACAGCAACCAACGCAAAACCAATAATCGCGCCGATGATAGAGTGAGTCGTTGAAACTGGCCACCCAAGTAAAGACGCAAGCAATAACCAAGAGCCCGCTGCAAAAAGTGCAGAGATCATACCTAATACCATCAGCTCAGGAATGTCAGCGAAAGGCGCTGCGTCGATGATACCTTTACGGATTGTTGATGTTACTTCACCACCAGCAAGGTATGCACCGGCGAATTCGAAGATCATCGCGATGATGATCGCTTGTTTAATGGTAAGTGCTTTCGAGCCTACTGAAGTACCCATGGCGTTTGCAACGTCATTTGCACCAATACCATATGCCATGAAGAAACCCACTGCCGCAGCAATTAGGATCAGCATAGAACCGTAGTTAGCAATGATATCCATTGTTAAACCTTAAATTTTAAATACGAATAAAACGATTAACGAGCTAACATAAGCTCAAGTCGAGAACCAACACGCTCTGCAATATCTGCAAGCTCACCTACCCATTCAATGATCTTATATAAGAACATTACATCAACAGGATTAAGTTCACCTTCGATAGCACGGAGCTCTTGACGGATCTTGATTTGCATTTCATCCGTGTCTTGCTCAATTGAGTCTAACTTTTCAAGCATGCTTTCAACCAGAGTTACTTCACGGCCACGGAATCCAGTTTCCAGTAGCTCGTCAAACTCATTAATGGCTTTAGAGGCTTGTTTAGTTGCATCGACACAACGTTCAAGATAAGCAATGAAATCATTTTGGATAGGCTGAGGGATCACCATTTCACGGCCAACAACGCGACCTGCGATGTCTTTCGCTTTATTCGCAATTTTATCTTGCTGCGTGATCAACTCTAATAAATCGGTACGCTCTACAGGCATGAATAAACCACGAGGTAGATGTAATCTTACTTCTCGCTTTAATACGTCTGCTTCACGTTCAAGGTTGCGGATTTCAAGACGAAGAGTTTCGGCTTCTGTCCACTCGGATTTAAATACATGATTAAAAAAAGGTACTAAAGTACTACTCGCTTTATGTACGATTTTAATGTGTTCTTCAATTGGCTTAATAGGAGATTTTGCAAATACACCTAAAAACGCATTTGATGGCATAACTGACCCTTAAATCATATTAATATGCTTGCGGGGCGAATTTTACAGCATTAGCCAAGGTTGTGAACGGATTTTTGTCCGAAATAACAATTAAACTGCGCTGAATCATAAAAATCCAGCGCAAAGTGGCATATATTTTTTACAAAGTTTTCGCGATATCTTCTTGAGATGTATGGCGAATATCTTTACCGTTCACAAAATAAATAACGTATTCAGCGATGTTCTGACAACGGTCTCCAATGCGCTCTAATGAACGTACAGACCAAATTAAATCCATAATTTTAGGAATAGAACGTGGATCTTCCATCATGTAAGTCATAATTTGACGCGTTAACGCTTCATATTCGCGGTCAACTTTTGCGTCTTCTTTATGCACCTCAAAGGCACTTTGCGCATCCATACGGGCGAACGCATCTAGCACATCATGCAACATCTTCGACACTTGGCGACCCATATTCTCTAAGTTTACCAATAAATCTTGCTGATCTTTAGTAAATGAATCTAGTGCAACACGTGCGATACGCTCAGCTTCATCACCAATACGTTCAAGGTCAGCGATGGTTTTAGCGATCGCAACTACTAAACGTAAGTCACTTGCTGCTGGCTGACGCTTGGCAATAATACGAGTACACTCTTCGTCAATGTTTACTTCCATAGCATTAACTTTGTAATCATTCTCGCTGACTTTACGTGCTTTTTCGGCATCGTTGTCGTTGATCGCATCAAGTGCAAGGTTTAATTGCTCTTCAACCAAACCACCCATGCTTAATACGTGGTTACGAACATTTTCTAGCTCTTCGTTAAAGCGGCCAGAGATATGCTTATTTAAATTGTTTTCCATGATTTATTCCTCTCGCTCACTATTAACCGTAACGACCCGTGATGTAGTCTTCCGTCTTCTTCTTAGAAGGCGTTGTGAATAGCGTGTTTGTGTCAGCGTATTCGATCAGTTCACCCATATACATGAATGCAGTTTGGTCAGAAACACGTGCGGCCTGTTGCATGTTGTGCGTTACAATTACAACCGTATACTTTTCTTTCAGGTCGTTGATCAGCTCTTCGATTACCAAAGTTGAAATCGGGTCAAGTGCCGATGTTGGTTCGTCTAGCAGTAATACTTCAGGTTCGATTGCAATTGAGCGGGCAATAACTAGACGCTGCTGCTGACCACCTGATAAACCAAAAGCACTGTCATGAAGACGGTCTTTAACTTCGTCCCACAACGCAGCACCGCGTAATGAGCGCTCAACGACTTCATCTAGTTTACGCTTGTCTTTAATACCTTGTAGACGTAGGCCGTATACCACATTCTCATAAATTGATTTAGGGAATGGATTTGGTCTTTGGAATACCATACCTACGTTACGACGAAGCGCCGCAACGTCTACGCTCTTGTCATAAATATTCTGACCATGAAGGTTAATCTCACCTTCGATACGACAGATATCAACTAAGTCATTCATGCGGTTAATACAACGTAATAATGTTGATTTACCACAACCCGATGGACCGATAAACGCTGTTACCTGACCCTTAGGGATTTTCATATTGATTTTGCTAAGCGCTTGCTTGTCACCATAGTAAAGATCTAGGTCTTTGATCTCTAGTGCGGTTTGCTCTTCGCTCAAATTAGCTAAATCTAATTTAACTTGATTTGTGTTATTCACTTCAGGAGCTACTGTAATCATT
>CAYZOE010000005.1:0-100908 GCA_964479805.1 uncultured Pseudoalteromonas sp.
GATCATGATGGCGGCATGATCTGAATAACGAATGTCTTCTCCGTCTCTTTGTGTGGTTAAGTGTCCGTCAAAAGTAGCATAGTTTAATTCGTTAATTACACAGTTATCATGAACAGGGTCGAAGTGTTGAGACAGTAAAATATAATCTAATACATTACCTTTACCACGATAAAAGTGTGTTGCAGGTTTTTGTTTTCCTTCCATTGCCTGTTGTGAAATTTTGAAGCTATCAATTAAGCCACTTTCTGATGGTACGTCTTTGAATGAGTGATCGTTGGCAATATTAAAGGGCAACAAGCTAGCGTGCTCAAGATTATGATTAAAATCACCTAACACGACAACAGGCATATTTTGATTGTTGGTCATCACATCATGCATGATTATGGAGGCCTCTAAGGAGCGATCTTGACTGTTCCTAAGTAATGCAAAAGATTGTTCGTAGTAGTGACGAAGTTTTGGCTCAGCATTGATTTGCTCGAATAGGTTGCCATCAGTGATAAGGCGTTGTGATTTTAAATGGACCACATAAAAACTGACAAATCCAACGTCTGGCAGGTTTATCTTGCACTTGATTGGTGTCCGATTAAAACCAAAAGGTGTTTGATGACCAAAATAATCGAGCAAGTCCTTATTTGGCAACAGACAATTTAAAGATTCAATTGGATATTTAGAAGCGATTGCAACAACCGGTGAATATAGCACATCGGGTTTTAACGCTTCATGTTTAACCGCTGAAACGGCAGAAAAATAGGGAAGGCCTTGCTCTTTACAAATCTCTTCCAGTTCTTTGACAGAAAATACTTCTTGAAAGGCAACAATGGTTGGCGACATATGAGCCAACAATTCAGAAATAAATAAAGTTTTAGATTGCCACTGACTGTATGTGTAACCTTCAAATTCAGAATAAAAGCGATAAGGCGGCGCTGCAAAATTAAGCAGATTTAACGTAGCAATTTTTATAGATTTTTGTTCAGGCATTTAAAATTTCATTTATTCATCGATTTACAGAGTTAATTTTAGTCTTTCCCTTGAATTTAGTCACTGTGAAGGCCAAAATAAGCTTCGCTTAAAATCCTTAGTTAGCTTGTCAAACAGTTCATCAATGCTTATTCGTAAAAGCGTTGTAAAAGGTACTCATTTTTTAAACTTTAATACACGTGATACTTGGTAGGTGTCACCACTGTAAATAGGAATTATCATGCCTGTAATTACGCTTCCTGACGGTAGTCAGCGTGCTTTCGAAAATCCAGTAACAACATTAGAAGTAGCTCAAGATATCGGTCCTGGTCTTGCTAAGGCAACCATCGCTGGCCGAGTGAATGGTGAAAGAGTTGATGCATGTGATTTAATCACTGAAGATTCAAATCTACAAATCATCACAGCAAAAGATGAAGACGGCTTGGAAATTATCCGTCACTCATGCGCACACTTAATTGGTCATGCAATTAAACAGCTTTTCCCTGATGTAAAAATGGCGATTGGTCCAACCATCGACAATGGTTTTTACTACGACATCGATTTAGATCGTTCATTAACTCAAGAAGATCTAGATGCAATTGAAAAGCGCATGCTTGAGCTTGCTAAAACAAATTATGACGTTGTTAAGAAAACAGTCACTTGGCAAGAAGCAAGAGACACCTTTGAAGCACGCGGTGAGACTTACAAAATTGAAATCCTAGACGAAAATATTTCGAAGGATGACAATCCAGGTCTTTACCATCACGAAGAATACGTTGACATGTGTCGCGGTCCTCACGTGCCAAACATGAAGTTCTGTCAACACTTCAAGATCATGAAAGTTGCTGGCGCGTATTGGCGTGGTAACTCTGATAATAAGATGCTACAGCGTATCTATGGTACAGCTTGGGCTGATAAGAAACAGCTTAAAGCGTATTTGAAGCGTCTTGAAGAAGCAGAAAAGCGTGATCACCGTAAAATTGGTAAAGCGTTAGACTTATGGCACTGGCAAGAAGAAGCGCCAGGTATGGTATTCTGGCACAATGATGGTTGGACAGTTTATAAGACTGTAGAAGACTATATGCGTGATCAGTTGGTTAAATTTGGTTACGAAGAAGTACGAGCTCCTCTAATACTTGATGTAGGTATGTGGGAAAAATCAGGTCACTGGGATAAGTACGGAGATATGATTTTTTCAACTGAATCAGAAAAACGTACTTACGCAGTAAAACCAATGAACTGTCCAGGTCACTTACAAATCTTTAATCAAGGCCTTAAATCTTATCGTGATCTTCCATACAGAATGGCAGAGTTTGGTTTAGTTCACCGAAATGAACCATCTGGTTCATTACATGGCTTGATGCGTGTTCGTTCGTTTACGCAAGATGATGCACACGTTTTTTGTACTGAAGAACAAATTCTGCAGGAAGTGTCAGCATGTATCGAAATGGTATTTGACACATACAAGACATTTGGTTTCGACGAGATTGATATCAAACTTTCAACAAGACCTGAACAACGTGTAGGCTCTGATGAAATTTGGGATAAAGCTGAGAAAGCGCTTGAAGAAGCACTTGAAGCTAATAACCTTAAATTCGATCTACAACCTGGTGAAGGCGCATTCTACGGTCCAAAGATTGAGTTTACTCTTCATGACTGTTTAGGTCGTGCGTGGCAATGTGGAACAATTCAGCTTGATTTCTCTATGCCGGGGCGTCTTGGTGCAACCTATGTTGGCGAAGATGGCGAAAGAAAGACACCAGTTATGATCCACCGTGCAATTTTAGGTTCATTAGAACGCTTCATCGGTATTTTAACTGAAGAATATGCAGGTCTTTTCCCAACTTGGTTAGCACCAAAGCAAGTGGTGATCATGAATATCACCGATAAACAAGCTGATTATGTACAAGAAATTGTGCAAAAATTAAATAAACTTGGAATTAGAGCTTGTGCTGACTTGAGAAATGAGAAGATAGGCTTTAAAATCCGCGAACATACTTTAAAACGTATCCCGTACCTACTTGTTGTTGGTGACAAAGAAGTTGAACAGCAGGAAGTTGCGGTTAGAACACGCAAAGGTGAAGATCTTGGCAAGTTCTCGGTTGATGACTTTATCGCAAAGGTAAGCGAAGAGATTAAAGACCGTAAATAAAATTATGGCGTGTGGCTAACAAAACTATACTAAGCTACACGCTTTATCTTTTGATTTTTTGGAGGATCGTACCATTAGAGGCGGCAAAAAAGGGCAACCAACAGCTCAAAAACAACATCGTATTAACGAAGAAATCACAGCGAGAGAAGTTCGCTTAACAGGCGTTGAAGGCCAGGAACCAAGTATTGTTTCGTTAAGAGAAGCTCAAGCTATTGCTGATGAACTAGGTGTAGATTTAGTAGAAATTAGTCCAAATGCTGAACCGCCAGTTTGTAAGGTGATGGATTACGGTAAGTTCCTTTTCGAAAAAGCAAAAGTACAAAAAGAACAAAAGAAAAAACAGAAGCAGATCCAAATTAAAGAGATTAAGTTCCGTCCGGGCACTGACTCTGGTGACTATAATGTGAAACTTCGCAATCTGAGAAAATTCTTAGAGGGTGGAGATAAAGCTAAAGTGACAATCCGCTTCCGTGGCCGTGAGATGGCTCACCAAGATATTGGTCTAGATTTATTAAACCGTGTTAAAGCTGATTTGGAAGACATCGCAACAGTAGAATCTTTCCCAAATCGTGTAGAAGGTCGTCAAATGATTATGATGTTGGCGCCTATTGCTAAAAAAGCATAAACACGGCATAATACGCTCCGATTTTGAACTAGGTCACAAATGCTTAGGCTACCTAGTTCAACTGGTCTGTAAAAAGTAGATTAATTTCTCACCAGAACTTAGGTTGTAATAAGGCACTTCAAGTGGTTTATCCCGCCTTGTTACATTGATTAGCGCAATACATTTGGAGTTATTGCAATGGCTTATAAGCTAAAAACACACAGAGGCGCAGCTAAGCGTTTCAAAAAGACTGCTTCAGGCGGTTACAAGCGTAAACAATCGCATCTTCGTCACATTCTGACTAAGAAATCTTCAAAGCGTAAGCTACACCTTCGTGCTAAGTCTATGGTTCATAAGAATGACCTAGGCCTAATCGATCGTATGTTACCATTCGCTTAATAGAGGATATCAGAAATGGCAAGAGTAAAACGCGGTGTTATCGCACGTGCACGTCACAAAAAAGTATTAAAGCAAGCTAAAGGTTACTACGGAGCACGTTCACGTGTTTACCGCGTAGCATTCCAAGCAGTAACTAAAGCAGGTCAATACGCTTACCGTGACCGTCGTGCAAAGAAACGTACTTTCCGTCAATTATGGATTGCACGTATCAACGCAGCTTCACGTCAGAATGGTCTTTCTTATAGCCGTTTCATCAATGGCCTTAAAAAGTCATCTGTTGAGATCGATCGTAAGATCCTAGCTGATATCGCAGTATACGACCAAGTAGCTTTCGCAGCATTAGTTGCTAAAGCAAAAGAAGGTCTAGCTGCTTAATAAGTCTCGAACTTATTGATTTAAAAGGAGCCAATGGCTCCTTTTTTAGTTTAACGATTCTTTATTAAAATTTTATCAAGTAATTTAGTATTTAATATTCGTCTCATCAAGCCCATAAAGTAGGTTGGGAATGTCACGTAGTAGCGCGGCTTAGGCTTTTCTGCATTCATTGCATGCAAAAGTTTTTCAAGAACAGCTTCAGGACCTAGTGTAAATTTTTGTGGTGCAGTTTGACTTTCAAGTCTGTTTAACTGCGCACGATAATTATCACTATGTGCACTTTGTTCAATACTGATATTTTTGATAAAAGCCTGTTTCGCATTATCTCTAAATTTAGAGGCAATAGGGCCAGGTTCAATTAAGCTAATGTGGATATTTGTATCTGCTAATTCCATTCGTAATGTATCTGTCAGCCCTTCTAACGCAAACTTACTGGCATTGTATGCACCTCGATAAGGTAGGGCTACAAAACCTAACACGGATGAATTGTGAATAATTCGACCATGTCCCGTTGAACGCATATGTTTAATTGCCAAATTTGTGAGGTGGTGCCAAGCAAAAAAGTTGACTTCAAATTGTGCGCGTAAAGTATCTGTTTCCAAGTCTTCTACTGCGCCAGGTTGTCCATAAGCACCATTATTAAATAATATATCTAACTGTCCATCGCACATCTCAAGCGCCGCTTCAAAGCCTTGTTCTATACTTTTCTGATCGGACAGATCTAACTTAATACAGGTTAAACCTTCTTCAGTGAGCCGCTCAATATCTTCATTTCTACGGCAACTGGCTATTACTTTATAACCTGATTTATGAAGCTCTTTTGCACAATGATAACCGATGCCGGTAGAGCACCCCGTGATCAAGATGGATTTCATTTTGTCATTTCGCTGTAATAAAATAGATAAAAATTGCCAAATATGTCATTTGCTGCATTTTTTTGTTGAATCACCGCACATTTTAAATTGGTTTGTAAAATATTGATATAATTCATCTAACTTATAAATTATCAATGAGTCTATTACATGTTTGCAAACGTCATAATGTTATCCACTGTGTTAAGTATGAATGGTCATTTACCTCCATTAATACCTTGGCAAGGGAAAAGTTTGCAACTAATACAAAATTCTGGTCCTTTAACAACAGAATTTGAACTAAATGATGGCAAAGTATCACCAACTTATGAAGATACAATTAAATTCGTTGATAGATTGATTGCGGCAAATCCTACCCAGTTCAGCAGCTTATCAATAGGTAAAAGTCTTGGTAAGCGTGAAATTAAGATGATCGTAGCAAGTGAAAGCGGTCAATTTTCTTCAAACATGATTAGAAGTAATGGCAAGCCGACAATTCTAATTCAAGCTGGTATCCATTCTGGTGAGATTGATGGTAAGGATGCCGGCTTTATGTTGCTTAGAGATATCGCAACCGGTAAAAGAAGGGATCTTCTAACTAAAGTAAACATACTTTTTATTCCAATCTTAAATGTTGATGGGCATGAGCGCCGAGGTAAGTTTAATCGAATAAACCAGCGTGGCCCAATTGAGATGGGATTCAGGACTAACGGCAATAACCTAAATCTTAATCGTGATTACACTAAGCTAGATACGCCAGAAGTAAAGGCTGTATTGAATGTTATTGATGAATTTGAACCAGATTTGTATGTGGATGTCCATGTTACTGATGGTGCAGATTACCAATATGATATCACTTATGGTTATACACCCTCATTCGCAAGCGAATCGCCACAAATAGCGAACGTTTTAGCGGAAAAATTCCAGCCTCATATCGATAAAACTTTAGCAAAGTACGACCATATCCCTGGGCCATTAGTATTTGTTATGGATAAAAGAGAATTTAAGAGTGGGTTAGCGGGGTGGGTTGCTGGGCCGCGTTTTTCAAACGGTTGGGGGGACATAGCTAATGTACCAACGATTTTAGTAGAGAACCATTCACTCAAACCATACAAGCAACGTGTACTCGGTACCTATATATTCCTAGATGGAGCAATAGATGCTTTATCCACTCATTTCCAAGCCCTCGAAGATGCAGTTAAAAACGAGTATAGAACGCCTAAACGTTTAGTGCTTAATAGAAAATATGCGACAGAACCTGACTTTATTAACTTCAAAGGGGTGAAGTATAAGAGGTTTAATAGTGCTTTGTCAGGGCAACAAGAGGTGAAGTATCTTGGCGAGCCAGAATATTACGAAAAACTACCAATCTATTGGAAAAAAGAGGTTGTTTCTGAAATAGATGTGCCTGACGCATTTTATATACCTCAGTCATATAGTTTCATTTCAGATAAACTATCAATACATGGTATCAAGGTTGAAACTGTAACCTCAACTGATTTAGTTTCTGATCTAAAGCTTGCAACGATAAAGGATTATTCTTTTGATAAAACACCTTTTGAAGGTCGTTTTAGAGTCACAGCAAAGTTCACTTATAACGACATTAAGCGAAAAGATTTAACAGGTTGGTATAAAGTATCGACTCAGCAAGCAAGAGGAAAGTTGGCTACCCATCTACTACACCCTGAAGCTCCAGACTCTTTTTTCTCATGGGGAAGCTTTCATACAATATTTCAAAGAACGGAATATGTTGAAAATTATGCATTAGTACCTTATGCCCGTTCAATGTTAAAACGTTACCCTAAACTTGCTTTGGAATTTGATAAGAAGTTAAGAGAAGACAAAAAATTTGAATTAGATCCTAAAGCACGTTTAGATTGGTTGTATTCAAAAACGCCATATTTTGATCAAGGTTATTTAAAATACCCAATTTTAATGCAATATAAACCAGAGCAACAAAAAGTAGAGAAGTAATCAGTGAAAGTCGTTACCAAGCCTGTCACTGCATTTATGCAAAATACGCGTTTCATTACTTGTGAACAAACCGGTGATACAGCAATACTCGATCCCGGTGGAGATACACAATTACTACTAGAACACGTAGCTAGTAATAATCTCACAGTAAAGTGTATTTTGTTAACGCATGGTCATCTGGATCATGTTGGTGCAAGTGAAGAAATAGCAAACAAACTTGATATTCAAATTATTGGTCCAACTGAAGAGGAACGTTTTTGGTTCGACGCTTTGCCCATGCAATCTCAAATGTTTGGATTCGCTCATCAAAAAGTGTTTTACCCTGACCGTTGGTTAAAACATGGTGATGTTTTTAATTTAGGTAGTTTAAACTTCGAGGTTCGACATTGCCCAGGACATACGCCAGGTCATATTGTTTTTTATGAAGCCACAAAGCAAGCGGTCTTTGTAGGAGATGTTTTATTTAAAGGCTCAGTAGGAAGAACTGATTTTCCGAAAGGAAATAGTGAGCAATTAAAAACATCAATCGAAACACAGCTTTTCACCTTACCAAATGACGTTGAAGTTTATTCTGGGCATGGTCCTAATACTTCAATTGGTTATGAGAAGTCACATAATCCTTTTATGAGTGGCCAATTTGGCTAAAACGCACTAAAATTTAAACTATTAAAGAGAAGAAAATTCTCATAATTTTAAGAGAACGTATTAAATATGTCTTTAAATCAAGTTGACAGACAAATATTGGCTTTAATCCAACAGGATGCAAGTTTATCAACAGCAGAGATTGCTGATAAAGTAGGTCTTTCGCAATCACCATGCTGGCGCAGAATTGCAAAGCTAGAGCAAGATGGCTACATCAAAGGTAAAGTTGCATTATTAGACGATAAGAAGTTGGGCTTTGATATGTTGGTTTACGCCAACGTTAGGTTGTCAAACCATGGGCGCAATAATCTAGCAGAGTTTGAGGAACTAATTTTAAGTTATGACGAGGTGACAGAATGTTACACTATGGCAGGAACTATGGATTTCATGCTTAGAATCATTTCAAAAGGCATTGATGGTTATGAACGCTTCGTCCGTGATAACTTACTTAATTTGGAATATGTCCAAGAAGTGCATTCA
Organism: uncultured Pseudoalteromonas sp.; assembly: GCA_964479805.1. GTDB lineage: Bacteria > Pseudomonadota > Gammaproteobacteria > Enterobacterales > Alteromonadaceae > Pseudoalteromonas. Next base: position 8,435 of record CAYZOE010000005.1, read on the forward strand.
AATGTAACCATGACATGTGTTAAGAGAACAACGGCTTTACCAATTTAAAACCTCTGTCACGTATTTCGACTACACTGAACTGATGTAGTCAGTTTGTTAAAAGCGCTGGATTTCGTTATAATCCAGCGCTTTTCTGATCATAATTATTATAAATACACATCTAACACATCGAGGAAATGAATGTTTAATCTTATAGGCAAAGCGCCAAGCTCTGCTAAAAACGATATCCTTTCCGGCTTAACCGTTGCACTAGCACTGGTACCTGAAGCTGTAGCATTCGCATTTGTTGCGCATGTTGATCCCTTAGTTGGCCTATATGCGGCCTTTATTGTCGGCTTAATTACCTCTATTTTTGGTGGTCGTCCAGGCATGATCTCAGGTGCAACGGGTGCGTTAGCTGTTGTGATGGTGAGCTTGGTAATAGAGCATGGTGTAGAATACTTATTTGCTACCGTCTTATTAATGGGTGTACTGCAAATTTTAGCGGGTATATTCAAGCTCGGTAAATTTATTCGAATGGTTCCACATCCCGTCATGTTGGGTTTTGTTAATGGTTTGGCGATTGTTATTTTCTTAGCACAGTTAGGGCAGTTTAAAGTGATGGATGGAAACGGACAGCTTCAATGGATGCAAGGCTCTGAATTATATGTGATGGGGGGGCTTGTTGCTTTAACGATGGCAATTATTCATTTCTTACCCAAGCTTACAACTGCTATTCCTTCATCGCTTGCTGCTATCTTGGTAGTTACAGGCTTAGTCATTGGTTTAGATCTAGAATCTCGTACTGTACTTGATTATTTAAAAGATATGTCAGGCGATTTAAATGCAACAATTGCTGGTGGTTTCCCTGAGTTCCACATTCCGGCTGTGCCATTCAATTTTGAAACCTTCAAAATAATCTTCCCTTATGCGTTAGTTTTAGCTGCAATAGGCTTAATTGAGTCGCTTTTGACTTTAACTTTAATTGATGAGATCACAGAAACCCGTGGTAATTCAAATAAAGAATGTATTGGTCAAGGTGCTGCAAACGTTACTTGTGGTGTGTTTGGCGCAATGGGCGGTTGTGCGATGATTGGCCAATCAATGATTAACATTAACTCTGGTGGTCGTAGCCGTTTATCAGGGATCACAGCTGCAGTTTTACTACTTGGCTTCATCTTATTTGCTGCAAGCTTAATAGAAATGATCCCACTGGCTGCTCTTGTTGGTGTGATGTTTATGGTTGTTTTAGGCACATTCGAATGGTCTAGTTTTAGATTAATGAAACGTATACCAAAAACTGATGCATTCGTTATAGTGCTAGTATCAGGTGTTACGGTTATCACTGATCTTGCAATTGCAGTGTGTGTTGGTGTGATTGTATCTGCGCTTGTATTTGCTTGGGAGCATGCAAAGCATATTTATACAAATAACTATATCGATGGACAGGGTTCGAAAGTCTATGAATTGCATGGCCCATTATTCTTTGGTTCAGTCAAAAACTTTGCTGAGTTATTTGATATAAACAACGATCCAAATGATGTGATTATAGAGTTTAAATATAGCCGAGTTGCAGATCACAGCGCAATTGAAGCAATTGATGGCTTGGCGGAGCGTTATAAAAAAGCGGGTAAGACAGTCCACTTACGCCATTTAAGTCCGGACTGCATTGAGTTATTGAATAAAGCGAAAGATTTAGTTGAAGTAAATGTTATTGAAGATCCTAATTATAAGGTTGCTTCAGATAAACTTGCATAAAAATCTAAATTGATCGGATAAAGGGGCACAATTTTTGTGCCCCTTTTGTTTGCGGTAAGCCGATGAAATTATGAGATTGGTAGCAGTGCGACACACTTATGCATTTCGTATAATTTGGGAATTAAATAGGAGTGATATAATCCATTGAAATGGCAAGTTTTAGTCGATAACCGACAACGATTCTTTTGGGTGCTTCAAATTGCTGGCTGGATTGGCTATGCATTGGTCAATTATATTGGCTCAAAAGTTTTCGAAATGAGAGATATTTATGTATTCGTCATTGTTTTAAATGCCTATGCAGGGTGTTTAATGACAGTGCCGTTACGTTACCTATATAGAATCATATGGAACTCTAAACCTTGGGTTTTAATCGTTGTCGTTTTCAGTGCCTCATACATTACTGGTACCCTTTGGTCAGTCATTCAAAAGTTTAATCTTTGGGAGATTTATCGTCATGGTTATAGGCCTACTGAGTGGTTTTATTATTTCCAACAAGGCTTAGATTCTGTCTATATCATTCTTTGTTGGAGTGGTCTTTACTTTGGTATTAAGTACTACCAGTTACTGCAAAGTGAACGTCAAAAAGCACTTAAAGCTAATACTATGGCGCATGAAGCTCAGCTTAAGATGCTTAGGTATCAGTTAAATCCTCACTTTTTGTTTAACACACTCAATGCAATTTCTACACTTATACTGGTTGAAGAGAATAAAGATGCGAATCAGATGGTATCAAAGCTTAGCGACTTCCTTCGTTATACTCTTAATACTGATCCCATAAAGAAAGTACCATTAGAACAAGAAATTTATGCATTAAATTTATATTTAGAAATTGAAAAAGTGCGTTTTGATGAACGATTATCAATAGATGTCAGTATCACTGAAGAAGCGAAATATGCGCTTGTACCAAGCTTGTTGTTGCAACCATTAATTGAAAATTCAATCAAATATGCAATCGCCCATATGACTGAAGGCGGTAAATTAGAGATAAAGGCGCAAGTTTTTGCCAATGAATTATTATTAGAAGTAGGGGACAATGGACCCGGTGCTGAAATAGAAAATGGTAAGTTATCGAATGCGTCAGGAGTGGGTATTGCGAACACTCAAGATAGACTCAAAACACTATACGAAAATAATTACTCGTTTGCTCTTTCACATAACACACCAAACGGGCTAAAAGTAAATATTCGCGTTCCTTACGAGAAGGCAGAAAACAATGAGTAGAATTAAAACATTAATCGTCGATGATGAACCATTAGCAAGAAAAGGCCTTGCTGTACGTTTAAAAGAATTTGAACAATTAGAAGTAGTAGATTTATGCCCTACAGGAGAACAAGCTATACAAGCTTGTAATGAAAATGACATTGATTTGTTATTTCTAGATATTCAAATGCCTGGAATGAATGGTTTTGAAGTTGCTAAAACGCTCAGTGAAAAGTCTGGCCCGATGCCGGCTGTTGTGTTTGTAACGGCATTCGATCAGTATGCGGTGCAAGCATTTGAGATCCATGCTCTAGATTATATTTTAAAACCCGTTGATGACAACCGATTAGAACAAGCGGTGGATAAAGTGCAAAGCTATTTAAAAACACAACAAGATAACGCCCATAAAAAGAAATTAGCAAGTTTCGTCGCTGGTATTACAGGTAATAACTGTGAAGAAATCTTGAAAAAATTAGCAACAGGTGATGCGTTAGAAGACAAAAAATATCCTGAATCTCTCGCAGTGAAAGAGCAAGGCGAAATAGTGCGTGTTACTACATCTTCAATCCAGTGGGTTGATGCTGCAGGTGACTATATGTGCTTGCATTGTAGTGATGGCAAAACGCATATCCTACGCAAAACAATGAAAGAGCTTGAACAAGAGCTGGATCCAGCGTTATTTGTTCGTGTTCATCGCTCAGCTATAGTGAATACCAAACAGATAAATAAATTAGTTACACAGACAAGTGGCGAGTATTTATTAGTGCTAGACAACGGGCAAGAATTAAAGGTAAGCCGAAGTTATAGAGACAAAGTAAAAGCAGCATTAGCGAGTTGATTAATCTTCTTTTTGTGAAAAATGGAGCAACTTCAAAGTTGCTCCTATAATGAAAATTAGACCGCGTTTATACAGTAATAATCTTCATAGTATTTGTTGCACCGACTGTTTCCATTTTGTCACCGTGTGTCAGGATAACAGTATCACCTTTGGCAAGTGAACCACGTTCTACTAACGTGTCCAGTGCGTCCTTTATCATAAATTCTTGGTCATGCTCAGTAGAGTCAAAATAAACTGGGTATACACCACGATATAGCGCTGTTTGACCCAGTGTTGAGGCATGACGAGATAAAGAATAAATCGGGTGGCCAGAGCTAATACGTGACATTAGCTTTGCTGTTTTACCTGACTCTGTAAGCGTTACTATTGCTTTCACACTATCTAAGTGGTTTGCCGCATACATTGCAGACAATGCAACTGTCTCAGAGGTGTCTGAGAACATGCTGTCTAATCGGTGCTTTGAAATATGCGCTTCTGGTTGTGATTCAGCACCTAAACATACACGAGCCATTGTCGCTACTGTTTCTTCAGGGTAATCACCCGCTGCGGTTTCTGCTGAAAGCATAACTGCATCCGTGCCATCTAATACTGCGTTAGCTACATCCATAACTTCTGCGCGTGTAGGCATTGGATTATCAATCATTGATTCCATCATTTGTGTTGCTGTTACAACAGTACGGTTCAGAGAGCGGGCACGGCTGATAATTAATTTTTGCTTACCAACTAAAGCTGCATCACCTATCTCGACACCTAAATCACCACGTGCAACCATCACAGCATCAGATGCTAGAACTATATCATCAATTGATTCAACGTTTTCTACAGCTTCTGCACGCTCGATTTTTGCCAGAAGTTGAGCATTAGAACCAGCTTTTTCAGCAAGTGAACGTACATAACGCATATCGTCTCCACTGCGAGGGAACGAAACTGCAATATAATCAACATCGATTTCAGCAGCAGTAATTAAGTCTTCTTTATCTTTTTCAGTGAAAGCGGGTGCGGTTAAACCACCACCTAAACGGTTGATACCTTTATTATTTGATAACACACCACCTACTTTAACTATGGTATGAACAAGTGCACCGTCAACCGAGTCTACAACAAGCTGTATTAAACCGTCGTTTAATAGTAGTAAATCACCATGCTTTACGTCTTGAGGAAGTTCTTTATAGTCAATACCAACAGCCTCGACAGTACCTTCACCTTTAGCCATTTCAGCATCAAGAGTAAATTTAGCACCAACTTCAAGACTTACTTTACCATCTTTGAATGTAGAAACACGGATTTTAGGACCTTGAAGGTCGGCAAGAATTGCAACATGTTTGTTTAATCTAGTTGCAATATCTCGAACAGCTTTCGCTCTGTCTTTATGGTCTTGAGCAACGCCATGAGAAAAGTTTAGGCGAACTACGTTTGCACCCGCTTTTATGATTTTTTCTAGGTTGTTATCGCGGTCAGTTGCAGGTCCGAGGGTTGCTACAATTTTTGTGCGTCTAAGCATCAGGTTCTCCTGTAGGCCTATTTTGATAGGTAGATATGAATGAATGCGGAATAGACCAACATGTTTCAGCAAAAATAGCTCAAAACTTGGCTAAAAACGCATTAAATGTTGAAAGAATTTATATAAACTCTTTTTAACACAGTAATTAAGTTATATGATCTATGTGACATCATTATGACACCGGTGTCAGGATGCGTCAATCACAAGATTCTGTTGTCTTTGTATACGAATGAATCAAAAGAAATCGAGAGTATATGGTTCTAAACCATTTTCCTAACAGATTTTTTAACCCCATATAAAGTTTGTTTGTATAAAGTTTTAAATAGTAGTAATTGGTATCTTAGAAAGCTAAGACATATAATAAGCTACTGAAGTATTGCTCAAATTAGTTGTTACCGAGGAGGAACTTAATGCAAATTGCATTAGTTGGTTTAGGTGTGATGGGTAAAAACCTAGCACTAAATCTAATTGAACAGGGTTTAACGTTAGTTGCCTACGATAGAAACCCGGACGCAGGTGCTGAGCTTTTAAGCTGTGCTCAATCACTTGGCTTAGCTGAGCGCTTGCATATTGTTTCAGACCTTGGTGATATGATCCGCCGCTTAGAAACACCTCGCTCAATTTTATTACTTGTCCCAGCTGGGGAGCTTGTAGATAGAGTGTGTTCTGATTTAGTTGAGGCGGGCGTAAGTAAAGACGATATCATCATCGATTGCGGTAATAGTAATTATAAAGACGGTATCGCCCGTAAACTTAAATATCAGAACAAATTCGAGTTCGCGACAATGGGGATTTCTGGCGGTGCAGAAGGTGCACGTCACGGCCCTGCTATGATGGCAAGTGGCTCAGAGGGCGGTTGGGAACGTATTATCCCGTGGTTTGAAAAAGTAGCTGCAAGCTATAACCATGAGTCTTGCTTCGCACGAGTAGGCCAGTCTGCTTCTGGTCACTTCGTGAAAATGGTACACAATGGTATCGAGTATGCTTTAATGCAACTGATTGCTGAAATGTATCAACTACTTCGTCACGGTACAGGTAGAACACCAAAAGAAGTCGCAGAAGTATTCAAATCCTGGTCAGAAGGTTATTTAAATAGTTATTTATTATCAATTTCAAGTCATATCCTAGAGCTTGAAACTGATAATCAAGAATCAATAGTTGACCTTATCGATAACAAGGTAGGTGCGAAAGGTACAGGTCTATGGACTGCACAAAATGCACTAGAGTTAGGTATTGCTGTGCCTTCTTTAGTTGCCGCGGTACAAGCGCGTCATTTAACCAATACCATCGATACACATGCAGCGAAAGAAATGACTTATGCATCACAGCAAACGGCAAAAATCAAAATTGATTTGGATGAACTAAAATCAGCTTTCTACCTCGCAAGCCTGCTATGTTATCGCCAAGGTTTAGCGTTAATTAAAGGTGCATCACGTGCACACCAGTGGAAGGTTGACCTTGGTAAAACATTACAAACATGGCGTGCAGGATGTATTATTAGAGCCGATTACCTAGATGATATTGCCGAAGGTGTAGAGTTCATCGATACATTAAAACCAGAATCAATTGCACTTCGCAAGGTAACTGGTCTTGCTGTATCTTCAGGTCTTGCTTTTCCTGTATTGAGTTCAACGCAAACTTACATTGCTACATTAAGCACACCGAGTAACGGCCATTTAGTTCAAGCACAGCGTGATTACTTTGGCGAGCATGGTATTAAGACCCATTCGGGTGAAACATGCCATCTAACTGACTTAGTCGAGATAGACGAAAAGGTTAGATAAAGTATTAAGCAGAAATTTAAAGGTCAGTATCGCTGACCTTTTTTGTTTCTTAAGTATCTCTCAGAATATCAGGTTAACGAGTTAATTCACCCCGTAAATTATCTTGCATAAGATGTCTTACAGTTTCTAATTCTAAGTTTTGACTAAACAAGTAGTGCAATTTTGTTAAACACGCTTCTAAAGTCATATCATAACCGCTCAAAACACCACAATTCAGTAATGCATTGCCTGTGGCATACCCGCCCATATTGACTTGGCCCTGGATACATTGTGTGAGGTTCACAATTACGGTGCCATTATCTGTGGCATTTTTAAGAAGTTCAAGAAACTCAGGTTGCTGTGGAGCGTTACCAACACCAAAACTGAGCAAGATTAAGCCTTTTACATCTTCGGTGATAACACTTTTGACTATTTCTGCCGAAATGCCTGGATACAAATATAGAATTGCTATTTTTTGAGACTTGACCGAAGTTACTTGAAGTGCTTGCTCAACATATGGACTTAACTTGCCCTCAATCAACTGAATATTTATACCCGATTGTGCAAGCGGAGAAAGGTTGGGAGAAGCAAAAGCATTGAAACCGTCAGCATGAGCTTTAGTTGCTCTATTTCCTCTGAAAAGCTGATTATTAAAGAATAAGCTTACTTCTGCAATCGGGTAGTTTGCTGCTAAGTACATTGCGTTAAGCAAATTAACTTGGCCGTCAGAGCGTAATTGTGAAAGCGGAATTTGTGAACCTGTGACGATGACAGGTTTCGTCAAGTTTTCAAACATGAATGATAACGCTGAAGCCGTATAAGCCATAGTATCCGTGCCGTGAAGTACAACAAAACCATCGTACTGGTCATATTTAGATCTAATATCATCTGCGATTATTTGCCAATGGTGAGGAGACATATCAGAAGAGTCAATCAACGGACAATATTCATGAATATCAAACAGCGGCATTTCTTCTCGAGTAAACTCGGCATTGTTCTTAACTGTTTCTGTAAGATAACCTGCTACGGGAACATAACCCCGAGACGATTGTTTCATACCGATTGTTCCGCCTGTATAGGCGATATAGATTTTTTTTCTTTTCATAAAAATAAGCCCAGATATCGATCTGGGCTTATTATATTAGTAAGCTTGTATTTATAACAGAGAATTAATAAGCCACTTCACATGTTAAGCAGCGTGTATATATATGATTAGGGTCATTAAACTCGTTTACAATATTTATTTGCTCAACAACTTGCTCACCAAGACCACCAAATAACCTAGATAGTTTGAACATGACGTTGTCAGATGAACCGTCAGTTTCAATCAATGAACTTATCATTGCAGAGCCTAGAAGGTCTACTAATAATTGGTCTTTCTTTGAAAGCGTTTGTTCAATTGTAATAACATCAAATTCTTCAAGTTGTGCAAGAGATGCTGCTGCGTTAATTGCATCTTGTTTATTACCTAAATTATCAACTAAGCCAAAATTTTGTGCTTGAGTAGCAGTCCAAACGCGACCTTGTGCAACTTCATCAACTGCAGATTTTTCTAATCCACGCTCTTGAGCAACTAAGGAAATAAATTTGTCATACGCATTTTCAACGCCCAACTGAAAAACCTCTGAGAGCTTGTCTGAAATACCTCTTGATAGAGAGATATTGTTTAACTCCGTCGTTGCAACCCCGTCAGAGTAAATACCCATTGAATTTAACGAATTCTCAAATGTTAAAATAGTCCCGAATACACCAATTGAGCCAGTAATAGTACTTGGTGCGGCCCATATTTCATCTGCAGACATTGCTATCCAATAACCACCAGAAGCTGCAACAGAACCCATGGAAGCAATGACTGGTTTGCCTGCTTCTTTAATTGCAAGAACTTCATTTCGAATGATTTCTGAAGCGAACATACTGCCACCACCAGAATCAATTCTAAGTACAACTGCTTTAACTTCTTCGTTCAAGCGAGCCTTTTTTAGAAGTGCGGCTGTTGAATCACCACCAATACGTCCTGCTTTCTGTTTACCATCTACAATATTGCCTTTTGCTACAATCACAGCAACTTTATTATCAGAAGGCATTGTTAAGCTAGGCTGATTATTTAACGATTCTAGATATTTGTTAAAACTGATGTTTTTAAATGTTTTACCTGAAGCATTTGTACCGACCTGTTCAATAAGTTGCGCTTGAAGTTGTTGATCTGTTTGTAACGTATCTACCCAGCTATTTTGCAATGCATATAGTGCATAATCACCATTAACTGCCTGAATCTTCGTTAAGTATTGATCTGCTTTTTCATCAAAATTGGTGATTTCAAACTTGCGTGCTGAGGCAATATCTGATTTGTATTGAGCCCATAATTCATCTAACCATAGCTGGTTGGCTTCTTTTGCAGCAGGAGACATATCATTTCGGATAAAAGGCTCTACCGCAGACTTATAAGTACCCACTCTAAATATGTGTTGAGTTACTTTTAGCTTCTCGAGTGCATCTTTGAAGTAAAGTGGGTAGCTTGCAAAGCCTCTTAATTCAACACCACCATATGGGTGAAGAGAGATTTCGTCAGCATGTGAAGCTAAAAAATATTGGCTTTGCGAGTAATATGCGCCATGTGCAATGACTTTTTTACCTGATTTCTTAAAATCAGCGATAGCATTTGCAATAGCATCAAGCTTATTTAAGTGTGCATTATGTAAAGATTTCAGATTTAGTAGTAAAACTTGAATACGTGAATCTTGAGCAGCAGAATTGATAACCTTGACGACATCGTCGACCAAAATCTCTTTTGGTTGATCATTACTAGAGAAAAACTCACCAAAAGCAGCGTCTACAGGGTCAATATATGTAAGCTCTTCGACTAGCGAGCCGTTTAGATTTAAGTTTAAAACAGCACCATTTGGAACGTTTACCTGCGCATCTTGCTGCGGGAACGATAACAATATCAGTGCAAGAAGTCCGAAGAAAACCAAGTTTAATACGAGTTTTCTCGAAAAGTTTATTGCGGCCCAAAGGCCCTTAAAGAATTTACCTATATAAATCAAAGCTCACCTTTATTATTTGAATCTAACCTTCTTATCTAAATACATAATAACTGAGTTAATTTAAGAGTGTTATACCTAAAACGTAACTAAGTATTTATAAGCTTATAGAACGTACAGTTAGATCAAAATTAAGCTTTTTTAAAAGATAAACTTTGATAATTTGTTAAAAATTGCTAAGGTCTCAGGAGGTACGACCAGTTTTGAGAAATTAATCAATGTTAGAAGCACCATTAGAATTAAAAAATACAAGGTTGCGAAATAGACTCGTTATGGGCTCGATGCATACGGGCTTAGAAGAAGGGTGGTCAAATAGAAAGAAATTGGCTGCTTTTTATGAAGAGCGAGCAAAAGGCGGCACAGGCTTGATAATAACAGGTGGTTACAGCCCGAATATTCGCGGTAAATTGACGCCTTTTGCATCCTCATTTAATACAACGTTTGATGTAGTAAAGCATAAAGCCTACACAGACGCAGTTCATAAGCATGACGGTAAGATTTGTCTACAACTGCTTCATGCTGGTAGATATGCATATCATCCCTTTAGCGTAGCGCCAAGTGCATTAAAGGCACCCATTACCCCATTTAAGCCTAAAGCTATGTCTATAGGCAAAATCAAAGCCACGATTAAAAGTTTCGCAAAATCAGCGAAACTTGCTGAGAAAGCAGGTTATGATGGCGTTGAAATTATGGGTTCTGAGGGTTATTTAATTAATGAATTTATGGCACCACATACTAACAAACGAAAAGACAGTTATGGTGGTAGCTTAGAGAATAGAGTGAGGCTTGCCAAAGAAATTGTAGAAGCCGTTAGAAGCCAAGTATCTGATAAATTCATGATCATTTTCAGACTTTCTGTAATGGATTTGATTCCTGATGGTTCAACTACAAAAGAAGTAGAATATCAGGCTAAAGAGCTCGTTAAATCTGGTGTTGATATTATCAACACTGGTATTGGCTGGCATGAAGCGCGTGTACCTACAATAGCAAGCATGGTACCCGCAGGCGCTTTTAGAGAAGCATCACAAAGATTAAAAGAATGGGTAGATGTGCCAGTCATTGCAGTGAATCGCATAAATACACCTGAAATAGCAAATGACATTTTAAGTGCAAACCAGTCCGATCTTATCTCTATGGCACGTCCATTATTGGCAGACCCCGAGTTTTTTAACAAGTACCAACAGAATAAGTCAGAACAAATTAACGTTTGTATCGGCTGTAATCAGGGATGTTTAGACCATGTATTCAAAGGCCAACGAGCTACATGTTTGGTTAACCCCCAAGCTTGTTATGAGCTTGACTACCCATTACAAAAAGCGTCTAAGGAAAAAAATGTATTAGTTGTAGGTGCAGGTCCTGCAGGTTTATCAGCAGCGATATATCTAGCAAAGAAAGGTCATGCAGTAAAAATTATAGAGCGAAATAAGCATGCTGGTGGTCAGTTTAATTTAGCTATGCAAGTTCCCGGTAAAGAAGATTTTAAAAAGACATTGAAATACTTTTTACAAGAGGTTGAACGATTAAACATTGAACTAGAGTTAAACTGTGAATATGCACCAGATATGGACAATAACTTTGACGATATTGTGTTTGCATCAGGTGTTAAACCTCGCGTAGCAAGATTTCCATGCAAAGATGGTAAACGGGTCTATCACTATGATGAAGTTATCCGCGGTGAAGTTGAAATTGGTGACAAGGTTGCCATTCTAGGTGCTGGTGGTATTGGTTTTGATATGGTTGCATTTTTGCAAGAAAAGCCTGAACAATCGATAGAAGAATTTAAAGCACAATGGGGCATAGAAACTGAGCAGCAGCATACCGGCCCTCAAAGGCAGCTTTATATGTTAAAGCGAAGTGAAGGGCGTTTCGGTTCAGAACTGGGCAAAACTACAGGCTGGATCCATAGACAGGTTGCGAAGCAGCATAACGTCAAACAATTATCAGAGTGTGAATATCTGGGGTTTGATTCACAAGGCTTGAAGATTAAACATAAAGGCGAAGAGCAATACCTAGATGTTGATACCGTGATTGCTTGTATTGGCCAGGTTTCTAACGACGAAATTTTTAATAAAGACGCGTTACCAGATAATCATCATGTAATTGGTGGTGCAAAACTAGCTGCCGCAATTGATGCTAAACGAGCAATTTTTGAAGCGCTTCAAGTTGCACGTAAAATTTAGCCCTTTCATAATTCCAACAAGTAAAGCCCGTCTTTTAAAAAGATGGGCTTGTACCTACTATCTTTACTGACGAACACACAATCTTGATTATACTCAAAATGTAGACGGCACCATTTGTCTTGTTTCTTCCATAGCAGCATGAAGCTAAAAGAACTTAATTGAATTTTGTATAAATTTTCATATTTGGTGCACATCATTTTCTTAATTGACTATTTTTACTCTGAAATGTTTTAAGGAGTGAAAATATTCTGAAAGTGAACTTGTTTGTATAGTTGCCGTTTCAAACCAGCTTACTTTGATTCATAAACTTTTAAATAGTTAGGATCAATTATGTGGCGTTACAGTTTTTATTTTTGTTTTTACTTATTTATTGGGTGTAACTTTTCAGCTGTTTCATCTGAGCAACCTCTTTTGAAGATCTCGGAAGCGTATAATAATCAAAAAACACAAGAAGCATTTAAACTTGCTGAAATGTATTTTGATGACTTAGCTGGCACTGCTGAGTTTGATGCCTTGTACGGTCAAATTTGTCTTAAGCTAAATAAAATAGATGAGGCAGTCTTTGCCTTCGAAAGAGCCATATCTGAGAATCCCAATGACTATATATCTTTTTACTTATTAGCTTTAAGTTATGCCAAACAAAATAACCTCAATCAATCAGAGCAAACACTTAATACCCTACTTCTACTTCCGATACCGAATGATCTAAGAATAAATATTAAAGAGAATTTACAATTTGTAAAAACGAAAAGAGAGAATTTAGATTCAAATACTATACAACGACTTTCGCTTAACTTTGGGCATGATTCAAATGTAAATAGTGGTTCATTGGACGATAGAGTAGTAGTTTCTGGTGTAGAGATTTTATTAGATGAAGCAAGTCAAAAATCTGCAGACAGATTTGCTCGATTTGACTACCAGTTTAATGGTAAGTGGCAAAGTACCCAGTATGAGGCTTGGCGACTAAATTTAAATCTTTCTCAACTAATACATAACAATCTCACTCAGTTTAATAGAAACCAAGGAAATATTGGGTTTGGATATGAGTATGCTAATTCATCATCACGTTTAAACCTTAAAGGAGTTGCATCTGTTATGTCACTCGATGAGGCGACTTATCAACAACAAGTTGGTGTGTTAACCAATATACAATATCAGCTTTTGAAAAACTGGGTGCTGGAGTTAAATGCTAAAGCATCATCAGTTAATAATGTTCAAAATGAAGACCTTGACAGTGATATCTTCGAATTAGATTTAGGCTTCTTATACTTCCAAAATAGATTTTTAGCAAAAATCGCTTTTTTAGATGGTAAGCAAAATGCAGATTTACAGTCTGCGAGGCATTATGGCCGTGATTACAAAGCAGCGTCTTTTTACTTGTCTTATAACATATCTACTCTTCATGCATTTGTAATTAGTAGCCAATACAAAACAGTCGAGCATCATGACATTCATCCTTTTTTTATGGTCTTGCGAGAAGAAAACATACGCAATGCTGCTTTCGAATGGCGTTACAGTTTATCGAAACAGTGGTACTTGCATACACGCTTCAGTCATTACAATAAGTCGAGCAATTTAGCTATTTATGAATTTGATAGGAATGAATTGTACTTAGGAGCTAGTTATGAATTCTAAACAACAAAAACTTATTTTTATTTTTGCAATTACTTTAATGTTTCTCGTCAAAAATGCAGATGCACAACAACAAGCAGGAAAAACTTTGCTGGCTAAAGGGACTGTTGAGGCTATTTCTTTACAAACATCTGAGGTAAGAAGTCTAAAAAGAAGAACACCAATCTACAAGGTTGATAGAGTTTCTACCTATCAACACAGTAAAGCTCAATTGAAGATGATTGATGGGGCTTTATTGGCACTCAAAGAAAATACAGCGTTAAACATAGAAGAGTATTTATTAAGTGAAAATGATGAGCAAAGTTCGATCGTTATTGAATTAGTATCCGGAGGATTGAGAACTATTACAGGAAGAATAAAAGGAAACTCAGATAACTATAAGTTAAAAACACCTGTAGGGAGTATTGGTATCAGGGGCACTCATTACGAAGTAGAAATAGTAAAAGGTGATCTATTTCTGGCTGTTTGGGACGGTTCAATTGAAATATCAAGCGATATTCTCACAGAACCCCTTGTTTTGGGTTCAGAAGGTACACATGCATTCGCCAAAATATCAAGTTTTGGTGAAGTAAAAGCCCTATTAAAACCACCAAAAGAGTTATCGTCATTATTTGGTAAATTACTTAACGATGAGCAATATTCTGAAGAGCAATTAACAGAAATAGTTACCTCGATTACATCAGAAAACCCGAATTTACTGGTTACAACACAAAATATCGTTGAATCATTGGACATCGAAGCTTTAAAAAATGCCATTGAAGATAGTAGTTTTTTAACTGAAGAAATCCTAGATACTTTTCAAACAGACGATATTGGAGCTTTGTTGGCTCAGCGCAGTGGTGTTATTGAATATTCGGATGTTGAAGAATTTTCAGTAATATCAAGTGTCGGTGAAGTCAGCGCCTTTTCGATGCGCATAGATGTTGATTTTGACAACGGTACTGTTCCTCTTGGAGCATTGTCATTCTTAGACAGTGAAGGCGAATGGTTTGCAACTTTTAATGGTTTAATCAACACGAGTGGTATGCAACTGGGTATTAATTACGCGAGTCATGGGCAAAACTTGGCTTATGGAGATATCAAGGCACAATTCAGTGACGAACTAAGTAAAATAAGAGGGAGTTTTACCTTATTTGAAATTGAGAATATAACCACCAATGCCGGTGGGTTATTCGTAATTAAAGAGAAGTAGGTTTAAGATGAATAAAATAACTCACTTTTTTTGTATGTTATTTATAAATTTACTTTTCGGTTGTGGTAATGAAAAGGCTTCAGAACAACCCGCTCCTAATTCGAGTAATTCTATTGTAGTTCAGACCATTTCATCCGGCGAACAGACACAACCTTTTGCTTATAAAAGAATAGTGAAAGGAAATCCCTTTAGAAAGTCACGGCTCGTGCCTGAAGATTTTATGAATTCTAAAGCAATAATTAATACTCCACAAAGTGGTAACACTATAAGAGGAAATATCACTGTTGCAGCTGATCGAATTGAAGATGAAGAAGGGATCAAAAGAATTTGGTTGGGTTTTGCACAAAGTGATAAAGCATTTCTTGTATGCAACGAAAATTGTACTTCGCCTTACCAACTTTTTGAAACTGGCATTAATCCATATAATTTTAATCAATCACCAGGTTCAATACAGCTACAAATTTGGGTTGAAGATTCACAAGAGAACGTATCTTTAGCACAAATCCAACAGTTCAACTGGTTACCGCAAAAAATTATAATGCGTGAAAGTATAAGAGAGGGTGAGTCAGTTACATTAAATTGGTTAGAATCATCGAGTTTCCTTAGATACAACGTTTACTTAGCTGAGTCCCCCTTAGATGTACTGACTAATTTCACATTATCTGAAACAAATCAGCGTGCGATTTCCATTACCAACAACTCTCATGTCTTTGAAAAACTCTCAACGAAAAAAAACTATTATGCACGAGTGACAGGTATTGATGGTAGTGGTGAAAGCGCCTTCAGTGAGAGCTTATTGATCCCAGCAAAAGAAGTTATTTTTCCAGTGGCTGTAAATGATGAATTTGAAATTGAACAATTTGAGTCTTTAAGTGGTAACTTACTGGTAAACGATAAAGATAATGGCCTAGCCCCAATTGTACTAGAGCTTGAGCCTTTAGTTGCTCCTGAACATGGTGAATTGACCTTATTTAAAAATGGCGATTTTATCTATTTGCCTAAAAATAACTTTTCTGGCATGGATAGTTTTAAATATAGGGTTATAAACCCACAAGGTCTAACATCAGAAGCCATAGTAACGATATCAATAAAGCAAATAAACAACGCTCCGGTTGCATTGTTCAATGAGTTTCTTGTTTCAGCAAATAGTGAATTTCGTGACAATACAAGCGTACTTATTCTCAATGATATTGACTTTGATGGTGATCAATTATCTATCAATACTTTACCAGTTAGAAATGTTGAACATGGCACTCTCACTTTAGAGAGTTCAGGGTCATTTAGCTACACACCCGAGCAAGGGTTCGTTGGTGAAGATTCTTTTGTATATAAACTTCAAGATGGTCAAGGTGGGGAAGACACTGCTGAGGTAAAGCTGACTGTTCTGGAAGATGTAAATACGCCCGCCCACGTGAGTGTTAATGATGATTATTTGCTAAATGAAGACGAGGTACTGATTGTTGACGCGCCTGGTATATTAAAAAATGATCGCGTTGAAAGCTCTGAATCGTATGACATAACAATACATCAAACTACTATGAACGGAATTTTAGAGTTATCAGCTTCCGGTTCATTTAGGTATTTTCCTGATGAGAATTTTTATGGGTCTGATTATTTTATATATAATGTTGAGAGTTCTGAAGGATTAAAAACATCTGCATTCGTATTACTTAACATCACTGCTGTCAACGACGCTCCAATTACACAAGATGATAATGTATCAACCAGTGAAAATCAGTCTATCTTAATAGGGGTTTTAGAAAACGACTATGACGTAGACAGTGAAATAGACAGATCAAGCTTGCAAGTTATAAAGAATACGTTGCATGGCGATTTGAAATTGAACTTAGACACAGGCACGATTGAATATACAAGTGCCACAGATTTCAGAGGTCAAGACAGTTTTAGTTATATTGTTTCTGATACAGAAGGGGTAGAGTCAAATCCATCGTCAGTTTATATTGAAGTAACTGGTCCAAACAAACCACCCATAGCAATGAACGACATTGCAGAGACTCAACAAGACACTTCTATAGAAATTAGTATTCTAGGTAATGATACTGATGTTGATGGCACTATCGATTTGAATACCGTCAAGCTTGTGTCTGTGCCACAAAATGGTGGTGCTGTTTTCTCCGTTGAATCGAGTAAAATCTTTTATACACCTAATGCGGGCTTTTATGGCACAGATTTTTTAACTTACAGTTTTAAAGATAATGAAGGCGCTTCTTCAAATACAGCTACAGTAGAAATTAAAGTCATAAGAGTTAACACTGCACCTGTGGCCACTGACGATAACTTTGATGTTGATGAGGGGACATCACGCGAGTTGAATATACTGCAAAATGATTCAGATACAGATGGCGCTATCAATAGTTCAACACTAGAAATAATAAACCCTGCACAATCTGGGGATGTTGAAATTTTATCTAATGGTAATGTTTTATACACAAATACTGACAGAAGCACACCATTAGACAGTTTTACATATCGTTTTAAAGATAATGAAGACACTTTTTCTAATAGTGCTACAGTGAGGATAAACATTGTCAAATTAGACACTTCTCCAATTACACAGAGTGATAATATTGAAATATTCAAAAATCAACCGACAAGCTTAAATATTTTAAATAACGACGATTTCAAAGGTATAGCCATCTCAGAATCTCCTGTAGTCATTGAAACTAAGCCAAGTCATGGTGAGGTTTCAATCGTGAATCAAACTGGCGAAATAAGCTACACACCTAATTTCAACTTTGTCGGCAACGATTCACTGACATACAAGGCAATAAATAGTAAAGGTGAAAGCTCGCTACCAACATCTGTTTCTATTTTGGTTAAGGATAAAAACTACACCCCAACAATTGAACCTGTAGAAGCCAATATCACAACTGAATTTAATAATGGAGATATTATTGCAACGATTGCGGCATCTGATCCCGACAATGATGACATTACTTATGAGCTTTCAGGAGGTTTCGCATCGCTTTTTACTGTAAATAATATGGGGCAGGTTGTTATTAGTGATATTCAGACAATTATTGCCAATGGGGATGCACAATATATTGTAGTGTCTAAGGTTTGTGATGTGATAAATCCTCCTCTGTGTGCTGAATCAACATTAACGGTTAATGTTGATGAAATCTTACCCATTGAAATAGCTGTTCTGAATAGCGAATTTGCAGATTCAGGAATTGCTTCAATTAATTTACGTGCATCACTTGAGCACCATGAAGTGGGAAAAGCCATCACAATTTCTGACGGTAGTATATTTATAGCTTCAGGCATTGGCCACTACGACGAGTCTCAAGGTCGTCATATTCACAGAGCCGTTGTTACAAAAGTGACTCCATTGGGTGGCATTGATAATAGCTTTGCTCATGAAGGGGTATTTGAAACTGATTTAGGCATTCAAGTTGGAGGCTTACCTCAAAATGTTGTTGCACAAAATTTAGTGTTTGATGATGCAAATAAGCTTTTGTATGTTTCTGGTTACATTGACCAAGTTAGTACTCAAGATTTTTTCATAATGAGATTGACTGAACAAGGGGAACTCGACACAAGTTTTGCGAACACTGGTTATTTTGTTATACCCTCTGATACGGGGAAAAAAGCTTCTTCAGTCAGCTTAAAGCTTGATTCGAATGTACTCATAGCTTTAATTAATGACACCATGACCAATAATGTAGAGCTTATTGAAGCGAGGCTCATTCGCTTTGATTTAGTTAGCTTTTCAGTATCTCATAGTGAAGTACTCGTTGCGGATATGGGCAGTGAAGCGAGCGGAATGGCCCTGTTATCTGAAAATAAATTAATGGTTTTTGGCAATACTAAAAATTCGAGTAACAGTTCAGATATTTATTTAGCAAAATATAATATAACAGACCTTACATTAGACAGTAGTTTTAAGAACACAGGTTATCTTCAGTTAGACATAGGCAGCCAAAATGTTGATGACCGTGTCAAAGCCCTTATAGTTTTACCTGATGATCAACTGATGTTGACTGGTGACCATTTAACCGTTGTCGGTAACTACCCAACACCTAATAAATATAGCCTCTTTTTGTTAAAAATGGATCAAAATGGAAATCTTGATACAACCTTTAATGACGTTGGTTATCGCATTTATATTGAAGAAGAATTACCAACTCATGCTGGGGGAGAAGACTTATTGAATTTAAGTGCCCAAGGAATTGACTTACAAGTTGTATCTAACTCTCTATATGTCACCATTAATCGAGAAATTTATAGTAACAATAAAGCAGTACAGTTAATGAAGATTGGCTTTGATGGCGTAATTGATTCAGGGTGGTCTTCTCCTAATAAAGGTGTTACAACTTATGACATAGATGGTGTTCGCAGTCATGGAACATTATTGACCAATTCATCGCTTGTTTTATATGGCTATAAGTTGAGGTTCGCTGGGTATGATTACTACGCTAGTCAATGGCTTGCAAAAGTGAACTTAAATGGCGAGTTCAGCGATGAGTTCGGCTTTCAGGGTCAATCAACGTTAAGCTCTTCATCTTCTGATGAAGTCGTCATTGTAAGTGCAAAACAAAGCAACGGGGACTTACTTCTTGCCGCATATGCACTTAATTGGCGAAATGAACGAGTACCTTATATTTACAGTTTAGACTTTTCCGGAAACGTCAATCAATCATTTGGCGAACAAGGTTTAAGTCGGCTTAATTTCTACTCAGATGCCAATCCGACGTCTTTATCTGTTAACGATGATGATTCACTGTTTCTAGTCGGTAATGAAGGTGACAGTTTGGCATTCATTTCGAAATTAACTTCATCTGGAATACCTGACGGTTTTTATGCCCACGGTTATGATGTTAGTTACTTATCGGCTTATGACTTTGCAGCTGATTCAATTAAACCTTTTTACATACACACACTTCCAAGCCAAGAGCAATTTGTATTGAATGATATCTACGATGGGTGCATTACTAAGTCAATAGGGGTTTATTTATCACCTATAGGAGATAAATTATCTGACTTTACGTTTGAGCCACCATCAGGGTATGAATGTGAGAATACAGCTTTTAAATTAGAAGAAATAAAAGTCACTGACACAGAAATATTTGGTATGGGCATAGATAGTCAATCTTATTCTACGCCACGTGTTGTAATAGTTAAGGTAGATAGTGGGGGTAATTTAGTTTCTGAATTTGGAGAAGCGGGTATTGCTGTTATTGATGTAGGTGCATCACTTAATCAAAGCTTATCATTAAATGGATATTTACTAGATCCGATGGGCAGCTTTTATATCTTCGGTGAAATAGCATCAAGTAACTTTATTGTTAAGGTAAATAGTTTAGGAGAGCTCGAAACTGCTTATGCTACAAGTGGCATCTTTAATCTCAGCAATTATAAAGGCGATCCGGTTACAATTAAAAATATTGCTTTTGACTCGCAAAATAGGATGGTGCTTTTCTCCCAGTCTCAAATAAGCCAGGCAATTTATATATCAAGATTATTGCTAGATGATCCGGAAGATCTAATAGACCAGCAGTTAAATGAATCAGGTTTCCAACTATTAGATATTGGTATTGCATACGAACTTATTGATGTTCAACACCACAATAATAACGACAGCTTCTTACTTATATTACAAGATACTCTTAGAAAAAGAATAAGTGTGGCTGCTATTGAGATAACAGAACAGTAACTGGAGTTTTTGATGAAATTAACCTTTTATGGTGTAAGGGGCTCTGTGCCGACTCCTGGACAAGACACAGTTAGGTATGGTGGTAATACAACAAGCATACTACTTGAGAATAAAGCATCTGATTTTTTGATTTTAGATGCGGGAACTGGCATTAGAAATTTAGGTAAGGACATTCAAAGGTATGCAAATGATATCTATATTCTGTTAAGTCATAATCATTGGGATCATATTCAAGGCTTTCCATACTTTATACCTGCTTACATACCAGAAAAAAAAATAAACATAATACCGGGCTTAACGGAAGAATATGAGCCAAAAGCAATTCTTAAGCAAATGAAAGGCAGTTTTTTTCCAATAAACTCAAAAGACCTTTCAGCGAAAATTTTAATCACTCCCATAAAAAGCCATTCTTGGAAATATAAAACGTTTCAAATATCTCGTACTAGAATGAATCACCCAGGTGGGGGAAGCGCGTATAAAGTTATTACAGATGAAAGAACGATAGTTTATGCAACCGACAATGAGTTGTTTCCTCCTTACCCGGTTGCTACCACTTTTGAACAATGGGTTCAGTTTTGCAACAAAGCAGACTATCTAATTCATGATGGTCAATATCTACCTGAAGACTATCCATTTAAAAGAGGGTGGGGGCATAGCCAAATTCAGCATGCTTTAGATCTTGCTCTGCAAGCTCATGTGAAAAATTTAGTCCTTGTAAGTCATGATCCAGATAGAACAGATGAGCAAATTGACAAGTTACAATCTGACTTAAACAAAGGTGAATTCCCGTTTAATATTATTTTTGCCTATGAAGGATTGACGCTTATATGAGTGTTAAAGCAAATTGGTCACATTTCAAGTATCAATGGCTAAGCGGCTTTCTCATAATCATACTTTGCATCTTTATACATCTTTCTTTTTTAGTACCTGGCAGTAAACAGGGCGATTTTTTTAAGCGCTTGGAGGGCTTAGCTTATGACTTAAGACTTCAGGCAACTTTAACAATGCACCCAAAACGTGCTTTCCTACCTATTATTATCGTTGATATTGATGAAAAAAGTATTAAAAAGCTTGGCAGATTTCCATGGAGTCGAACTGTAGTTTCGCAATTACATAATAAACTGTTAGATGCAGGTGTATCAGTAATAGCTTATGATATCTTGTTTTCAGAAGCTGAAATAAATCCGGTTGACAGGGTAGTTGAAAAGAGTAAAAACAAAGCACTTAATAATTCCCTCAGCATGATTAGAGACAACTATGATGCAGATAAAACGTTCTCAACTGCTTTGTCTGGTAGTGATTCTGTAATTGGTCTGTTGTTTGAGCATAATAACACTTTACAAGTTGGTTCGTTGCCAGAGCCTATTTTTCTCGGTGATACTTCATTAGAAGACCTACCAGCTCCAGAGTTTTCTGGTTATGTAGCTGGGATAGAAATTTTACAACAAAGTGCACTGGGAAATGGATTTATCAATAGTGCGCCTGATGAAGATGGGTTCGTTAGATATGCTATGTTAATGGCTAAGCACAATGGTCAGCTTTATCCTTCTTTGTCACTTGAAGTCGCCAGGCTTTATACCCTTTCAGATAATATAACAGTCGAGTCAACAGAGTTTGGTGATGACTTTACGATTACAGGACTAAAACTCGGTATAGAAACAATTCCAACTGATGACTATGGTCGAGTGGCAATCCCATTTAGAGGTCCTGCATTTAGCTTTCCATATGTTTCTGCGACTGATGTATTAGATAATAAATTTGATGCAACTTTATTCGAACAATCTATAGTTTTTATTGGTACATCCGCAGTCGGTCATGCC
Organism: uncultured Pseudoalteromonas sp.; assembly: GCA_964479805.1. Classification (GTDB taxonomy): domain Bacteria; phylum Pseudomonadota; class Gammaproteobacteria; order Enterobacterales; family Alteromonadaceae; genus Pseudoalteromonas. The sequence continues at coordinate 31,016 of CAYZOE010000005.1, forward strand.
GATCTAAGAACAACACCTGTTGGGGTTCAATATCCAGGTGTTGAGATTCATGCAAATCTTTTAGAAGGGTTAATTTTTCCTGAGTTATTACCTAGTAGGCCAGATTGGATAGATGGCTCTGTGGTTTTAGTACTTCTCATAGCTGGCCTTATTGGCGCCTTTGTTTTACCGACACTTGAGTTGACAGGTATCGTTCTATATTTCTGTGTTTCAATATTTTTATTTTTAGCTTTAAGTATTTTTGCTTGGAGTCAGCACTATTTAGATTTTCCTCAAGTCTCGATATTAGCAATGTTGATACTTCAAGTCGTTGTATTGGGTAGTTTGAGTTTTTTAAACGAGCATAAACAAAAGATTCAAATCAAAAGCATATTCGATCAATATGTTCCTCCTGCACATATTCAATCAATGTTAGATAGTCCTAAATCATTGTCTATGTCTGGAGAAAAAAGACATATGACAGTGCTTTTTGCAGATATCCGGAATTTTACTGTTATTTCAGAGCAGTTAAACGCATCTGAACTCAAAGCGCTGCTGAATCTTTATTTTACACCCATAACAAAAATTATATTTGAGCATGAAGGTACGATTGATAAGTATGTCGGTGATATGGTTATGGCATTTTGGAATGCACCTCTTAAAGTTGATGATCATGAACAGCTCGCAGTGTTATGCGCTCTTAACATGCAGAGTAAAGTTAAAGCATTAGAGAGTGAGCTTGCAAAACAGAGTATGCCAAAAGTTGAAATTGGAATTGGAATTAATTCTGGTGACATGAATGTAGGTGACATGGGATCAGTTTATCGTAGAGCCTATACAGTGATAGGTGATGCGGTTAATTTAGGCTCAAGGTTAGAAGGGATCACTAAGTATTACGGCGTAAAAATACTCGTAAGTGAATCAGTATACGTAAACTGCAAAGGCATCACTTTTAGACCTGTAGACAGGGTTAAGGTAAAAGGAAAAGAAACATCTGTTTCTATTTATGAGCCCATTGGATTGACGGCTTGTTTAACTTCTGAAGAAATTAATAAAATTAATTTACATAAAAAAGCTTGGTCTTCATATTTAAATCAAAATTGGGATGAATCATTACAGGTATTTACTACACTTATGAATAATCATCCGAAAGAAAAATTGTATTCGATTTTTTGTGAACGAATAAAAAATCTCAGTACGATTGAGTTACATAAGGATTGGGATGGTAGCTATAAACATGTTACTAAATAAGGTTTAAAAATGAACCAAATGATTGCTGAAAATCCAATTACTGCTGATGCAAGAGATAGTCAACTTGCATTACAGCACTTATTAAAATTAGCAACCGAACTCGCTTCAGAGCGTTGTACTGAACGTTTACTAGAAAACATATTGTTAAGTGCCATGGCTCTTACAGAGTGTGATGGTGGAACAATTTATTCAGTAATAGAACAAGAATACTTAGGATTTGCGACATTGATTAATAAGCCTCTCGAACTTCATTTGGGTGGGACTTCAGGGAAAGATATTCCCTATAAACCTATTCCTATATTTATCAATAAAAAGTCGAATGAAAAAGCACTCGTTGCAATATCTGCTGCCACAAGAAAGCCTATTTGTATTGAAGATGTCTACTCATGTGCTGAATATGACTTATCGGCAGCTAGACAAATGGATGAAAAAACTGGCTATCATACTCAATCAGTATTAACTATCCCACTTGAAAACCATGAAGAAGAACTAAATGGGGTTTTGCAGCTTATTAATCCTAGAATAAATGGACAAGTCATACCTTTTACAAATGAACAAGTTAATTTAATAAGTTCTATTGGTGCTTTGGCGGCTGTAGCGCTTACTAACAGACAGCTTATTGATAATATGGAAGAGCTGTTTCAATCTTTTACTCGGTTAATTGCTAAAGCCATTGATGAAAAGTCTCCATACACTGGAGGTCACTGTAGAAGAGTACCTGTATTGACAATGATGATTGCTGAAGCTGTTCATCAATATCCCACTGGCCCTCTTAAAGATTTTAAAATGACAGACGCAGATAAACATGAATTATCTGTTGCAGGCTGGTTACATGATTGTGGAAAAATTGCTATTCCTGACTCTGTAATGGACAAATCAACAAAACTTGAATGTATTTTCGATAGAATTGAGTTGATCAAATGTAAAATTGAGATAGCTAAAAGAGATTTAGAGATTACATATTTAAAAAATAAACTTAGTTCAGAAGACGGTTGTATAGAAGTATTTAAACAGTCGGAAAATGCTTATAAGAAAGAAGTTGACTATCTAGAATCTGAATTGTCATTTTTAAAGCAAATAAATTTAGGTGGCGAGTTTATGTCTGATTCATTCAAACAACGTGTAATAGACCTTGCTGATAAATATAAAATAGAAATTGATGGCGAAGTTCAGACAATTTTGTCAGACAATGAAGTCCAAAATTTAAATATCACTAAAGGTACGTTAACAAACGAAGAAAGAGAAATCATCAATAAGCATATGGATATTACGATATCTATGCTTGAAGCTATGCCATTTCCAAAACACCTAAAACGAGTCCCTGAATTTGCTGGTGGGCATCATGAAAAAATGGATGGTACAGGTTATCCAAAGGGTTTAACGAGAGAGCAAATGTCGGTACCCGCAAGAATGATGGCGATTGCAGATATTTTTGAAGCGCTAACTGCTGCTGATAGGCCTTATAAAGATGCAAAACCTTTAAGTGAGTGTTTAATGATTATGTCTCAAATGACGAAGCATCAACACTTAGATCCAGATTTGTTCGAGATATTTTTAAAGTCTGGTGTCTACCTTAATTATGCAAAGCAGTATTTAAAACCAGAGCAAATCGACCATGTTGATTTAAGTAAACTCATAACAAATTAATTTAAATATCAATAGGAGGGGGTATGCTCAGATTAGGGTTTATTCCTTTTTCCTATTATGTCATCGCTGATTGCTTTAATTTTCACAGCCATAAATCTATCAGCGCAGAAGTATTATTTAAACAGATCAGGTTTACTGGCCTCGAAGCCTTGTCTCTTATTTTTATAATTTCTTTTGTCTTGAGTGTTTTAATAATAGCTCAGGGCTATCCGTTCCTCATGTCCATTGGTCAGCAAGCATTGATTTACGACATATTAATAGTCAGTATTATACGCGATGGTGGACCATTTATTGTTTGCTTTGTTATCTTGGCACGCTCAGGAACCGCTATCACCACGGAGCTTGGCAACATGGTTGTGGCACAAGAAATAGATGCACTAAATGCAATGGGAATTTCACCCATCTCATATCTTGTTGTCCCGAGAGTCTTGGGTATGTTCTTTTCAGTCATTCTTTTGATGAGTTATTTTGTGCTAGGAGGCACCATAAGTAGTTTTCTAACTGTCTCATTGTTTAATCATATGCCTTTGGTGCGTTTTATCAGTGAATTCTTAAATCAACTCTCCATAATCGATTTAGTTATTATGTTCACTAAGGTTACTTTATGTGGTCTTTGTATTGCACTAATTTCGTGCTTCCACGGTTTGAAAGTTAATAAGGCAACGACAGAAGTACCTCAAAGGAATATAAAGGCAGTTGGTCAAAGTTTAACTATAATTTGTATAGTCCACTTAGTTTTGAGTTCAACCTTATTATTTTACTAAGGTGTGTTATGAATCTTTCATTGAGAAATATACATCATAATCTGCATGGACAAAATGTTTTCAGAGAGTTAAATTTAGATGCCCAGTCTGGTGAATGTTGCGTAATTAAAGGTGTTTCGGGCTCTGGTAAGTCGCTGCTATTCAGTATACTCTGCGACCTTGTAAGACCGCAGAAAGGCTGTGTTGTTTTTAACAATATTTGTTTAGCTGATATGGATAAAGCGCAGTATTACAATTACAAAAAACAAACAGGCACAATTTTTCAATTGCCGGCGCTGATCTCAAATCTGACTCTGAAAGAGAACTTACTTTTACCATTTAATCAGTACCGTAACGATTTAACTTATCAAGAAAAACTTAATATCATTAAATCTAAATGTGAAGAAATTGGGCTTCAACATCAGTTAGAGCTTAGAACCGACCATTTATCTATTGGTATGGCGTCGTTAGTTTGTGTAATAAGGGCTACCATACTTGAGCCAAGAGTTGTTATTTGGGACTCGCCACTCTGTGAAGTTGACAGTCATTGGGCAGACTATGAAGTAAATCTAATTAAATATTTAAAGGAGTCAGGAGTAACTCAAATTCTATTTTCTAATAGACGAGTCATATCAACACTCGCAGATTCGATATATCAACTTAAATCAGGTTTATGTTATGCAGCATAATTTATCGAAAGAGCATAAATCTGTGATTATATTTGTAGCTGTAGGCGTTTTGTTTCTAGCAATTACAGTAATTTCCGTATTGAGTTCAAATTATACTTTTGCAGGTAAAAAACAATTTTATACTGAGCTTGATGATGCGCTTGGTTTAAAATCTATGCCGCTCATTTATTTCAAAGGAATTGAAATAGGCCGAGTTGAATCATATGAGTTTAATTTTGAAACAAAGAAAATCAGAGCTGACTTTTGGATCCTTTCAGAATACGCTCCACTATTAACGAAACATTCTATTTTAAAAAGCGACCATCACCCTATATTTGAAGAAGTTTATTCGTTCACACTTTACACGCCTGAGTTGTCTTACAGTGAGGAATATGTGCCTGAAATAAGAGAAGGGGCGTTAATTCTCCATTCGAGTAGTGAAGGAGCAAAAGCCCTTGAGGCTTCATATGGTGCGATATTACCCAAAAACGATCTAGATTCTATTCTTGAAAACATAAATTCGCTTCTGACTAATCTTCAAAAAGAAGATAACCCAAACGCAGGATCTTTATTTAGGGCACTTGACCGTGTAGCAAAAATAAGTGAACAACTATTACGGATCACAAACACAATAGAGAAAAGCGACATTGTAAGTAAAGCTGATAAAACTATCGAGGAAACAGAAACTTGGTTAAAAACACTTCCTTCTATTGCTGAGAAATTGAATGAATCATTAGTCAGAGTCGATAAATTGCTGATCACCTCTGAGTCTGTCATTAACAACTATAGATCTCCAGATGAACTAGTCGGTAGAGTCACTAATAATCAACTACCTTTGGTATTAGGCAACATTAATCAAAACTTGGAGTTGGTAAAAGGAATGCTTTCTGAGGTACACACAGAACGCTCGCAATTAATGGTGACTATTTATCAAAGCCAGCAAGTGTTATCTGAGCTTGAAAAAACATTACAAGCATTAAATAACAATCCATTATTAAAAAGTGGAATTAAGGAAGTAGATAATGCACTTACGGTAGAAGTGCAATGAGAAATAAAATAGTATTTTGTATAATATTTGTTTTGTTAGTTGCATGCTCCCATGTAACTGACGGAAAAAAAGTAAATAATGAAGTTAATAAACTCGCGTTAACTTGGTATCAACTTGCAGAAAAAAACAGACTAAAACATCAATTATCAAAAGCGTTAAAATACTATGAGATGTCGTATGAATTTGCATTGAGAAAAAATAATATAAGATTACAACTGTTTATTCTTACAAGACAGGCTTTAGTCTTAAGTCAACAGGGTAAAAACACTCAGTCTTTAGTTAAACTTAACGCTGCAAAAAAACTTTTAGAATATGAAATTTCAGAGGCCACTGAAGAATTTAACATTTTACAAATACCAATCTTAAAATATCTTGGGCAACATGAACAAGCCCTAGAACTACATAACCTAAATAAGGCATTTTTCAAAACAGAAGAACAAAAGATATATTCGAAATGGTTGTATCAGGAACTTGAGTCTGAGCTTGACCCACAAAATTTGAGTAGCCAAATGTTTAACAGTGCAGATAAAGATTTTAATTTTCTTTACAATCAGTACATAGAGAACAAACTAAAAAATATAGAGATATTAACTTATGTAGGCATACAATATCTTAAAATACTTGCTTACAAACAACACCCTAAACTTAAAAAAGTATCATCTGAAATGCTTCATTTTTTTTCTGAACAGGAAAACCCTGCTAAAACGGCACAGTGTTATAAGATTTTATCAGGCTACTATGTCTTAATCGGAGAACCCGAGAAAGCCGATTATTATTCAGAAAAAGCACAGAAAATCGAAAACATTCTTTTAAATTAGATTGTTTAATATCTGAGCTGCTTATGTTTGTCTTGAATATACGCGGAGTAACTGCTCTAGCTGTTTAGAACCACTAAAATTTTTCTTTATAGTGTTGAAGGCATTTTGTGTTATTAGTTTCTTCTTATCTATGTCAGTATTTGACCAACTAACAATGATATCGCCTAATTCATTAATACAATTGCCACCGCATATAAAGCCATTGGTATTGTGAGAAATGACTTTGCTAACAGCGCCAACATTGAAACTAATCACACATTTAGCTCTAGCCATCGCCTCTAATAATGCCATGGGTAAACCTTCAGCTCGCGAGCTAATGACTAGTACATCAATTTGATCCCAAAAATCTGAGTTAACTTGGTGTCCATGAAATTCAATATTATTAGGCTTTGAGGATTGTAATTCTAATGCCATTGGTCCGTCACCAAACACATTGAAAATGATACTCTGATTTTTAATTAACCTTCTAGCAAGCTCTACGAAGATATCAGGACCTTTTTCATGTGACAGTCTACCAACATACCCCACTCTTAATTTTTCAGTATTACCGAACTTTATTGGGTTTGTTATATCAACAAAATTATCTAGCACTTCAGCGTTGTGAACTTGAGCCAATAATCTATCAGACACTACAAAGTTTTTAGATAAGAAACTGGTTAATTTATCAATATAATTATAATAAAAGACCAATCCAGTTCCAGCTTCACCAGCATGATAGGTTGAGATACACCGCGAATTTAATAATTTGCAAGTTAAACGACCAATTATCCCAGCTTTGTAACCGTGAGTATGAAGATTGAAAGGGGTTTCTTGTTTTTTTAAGTATTTATATAGTGAGGTAACCTTACCCTCAAGAAAAGTGAAAGTACAATGTGCATCTTCTAAATTGCGATAGAGTTGTGTATTTCTATGATCTTGATAAAACAAGACTTCAACTAATAGATTACGACTCTTTAATAGCTTCACCAACTGCACGATATGCGTTTCAATCCCTCCATAAAGGCTTGAATCTAAGAAAAGAATGGTCTTTACTAATTTCATAGTCACCTCATTTGGAGCGAATATATGTTTAACTCAAATACCATACAACAACTAAAAGATGATGTAGGTGTAGACGTTTTAGCTCAGTTGATGCAAGTCTTTCTTACTGAAAGTACTAAACTGATTGAGCAGCTAAGTGCAAAATCAGTGCAACAAGACGAAATTGAGCGACTAGCACATAGCTTAAAAAGCTGTGCTCGGTCCTATGGTGCTGACCAACTTGCAGACATTGCTGCTGATATAGAAAACTTAGCAAAAAGTAATCCAGAATTAGTAAGTTTAGAGTCTAAAATATCTCTACTTATTGAGGTTCATATGAAAACATTAAATTCATTACCTAAACTTTCTTAGTACGTTTAAGGGACAATGGCTAATGTATAAGAGAGGTTAGCTTCTCTTTTTTAGTATGATCAATCATACTCTCTATAACAAACTTGAGTTGTTGTTTATTATGCGTACTGATTGACTTGTGATTTAAACAGTTAAACTCCACCCTTGTGTCCATTGCACCCAGGGCATCCACGCTCAAACATAAATCAAAAAACTTATAGCCGATTAAGTTAGCAATCCAAGCTGCATGTTCAGAAGGAGGGATGCTCGACATTACACTATTTTCTTTACAAACATTTTCTATAAAAACACGACATGCAGAGGTATTTAATAGAGCATTCTTTATATCATTGACTAATAAAGGAGGGGTGACACTTGTTAACGCACTGCCTGGGCCAATCAATACTATATCAGCGTTGTAAATATCTCGAACTGCTTCAGGCACCGCAGAAATAGTTCCATCACTTAGTGATAGTGCTTGAGGTAACTCACTCAATGCATCAACTTCACATTCGCCTTCGATAAGCGTGCCGTTTTGTGAGATTGCGACTAAATCTACTGGTGACTCGCTCATAGGGTAAATAGCATGGTCTACGTTTAACAATCTAGCGTATTCATGTATTGCTTTACTCGGGCTTTGATTGAGCTCGCACAAGGCACTTAGTATCAGGTTGCCTACACTATGTCCCTTAACATCATGTTCGAAAGCAAAGCGATGTTGCGATAGTGCAGACATGAGATGGTTTTTACTGGCAAGAGTATCGATACATCGTCTAATATCGCCTAATGCAACCAGCCTTTTATCAGCTCTTAACCTTCCTGTGCTACCACCATTGTCTGTGGTTGCAATAACTGCACTTAAATGATGATTTCCTGAATTTAAGGCTTCTAATACGGTTGAAAGACCATGACCACCACCAATACACACTATTCTCATAACTGCCTCCTTATAACACTAATTATACCAATCAATAACTAGGCCAACATAATTGTGTGAATCAGGTTAAACTATAGTTTAATTTTTGTAACTTTCGCATTTTGCATTGCAAATAAGTTATTAATTAAGAAGATTACTTATTTAGTATTAGAAACTATCGAAATTTTCAGAAATGAAAAAGCTGAGTTATCGTAGTAATTGGTCTAAATTAAAAGTATAGAATTAAGGTATGAAGGAAACTACATGGAGAGTGTCTTATCATCAAAAGCCCTTGAGTTTATAGATAGTATAAATAACTCAAAAAATCACAGTGAGGCTCTTCTGAGATTAAAAATTGGTTTGAGCGACTATCTTAATGTTTACCATATTTCAGCTTTTGTAAAAGAAGTAATGGGGTTTTACGAGTTGGCTTCGACAAGTGAATTAAGAACACATATTTTTAAAGATCTTGATGAAATTTGGCATGACTTACAGGTGAATATATTGATTGATAAAAAGGTCGATTGTCTTCCTCTTTCGCTTTCCAATGCCTCTTTCTCAAAATCAAGTCAACATGATTTAAAGGCATTTCTAGTTTACACAAAAGTTAATGATGCAAATGGCTTTATTATTTGTTACTACAAAAGCAGAGCAATATTATCACCGAAAGAACTAACAGTTATCCACTCGCTTTTACCAATATTTCGCCATACATTTTTAAAGTTGGAATACATAGAGCATACAACACGGTTACTCAATGAAAAAACAGCTGCTTTAACTGTAAGTCAGGCCCGATTCCAAGCATTCGCGGAACTCGCATCTGACTGGTTTTGGGAAACAGATAACCAGTTAAGGTACGAATATATATCAATTGCCGAAGATGAATTTCAGGCACAAACATACCAGCACTTCATTGGAAAAACCCCCATTGAAATCCGTTCTTATGATGAACAAAAGCAGAAAAAAAAATGGGGCATGTTTCTTAATTTTATCAATAACCATCAAGAAATACATAACTTTGAATATGAAGCAAAAGCGGTTGATGGCAAGACTTTTTGGATAAGTATCAGTGGCAAAGCACAATATGATAAAGAGGGTAGGTACCTCGGTTATATGGGCATTGGTAGAGATATCAGTTATGCCAAACAACGTGAAATCGATTTACAAAAAGAAAAAGAGCGAGCTGAAAAAGCCAATGCCGCAAAGTCAGATTTTTTAGCTGTCATGTCTCATGAAATTAGAACACCTATGAATGCCATATTAGGGATGCTAGAACTTTTTGAAGACACGGAGCCGAGCTCAAAGCAAAATGAGTTAATTGATTACATGCGCAGTAGTACAAGATTATTGCAGGGTGTGATCTCAGATACATTAGACTTCGCCAAAATAGAATCAGGTACGTTAAAACTCGAGCTATCAGACACTAACTTGATTAATTTAACTAAGAATTTGGTCAAGCAATTTGAAACTCAAGCCATCAAAAATGGTATTGAATTTGAGTGCGCAATCGATCATAGCGTGCCAGAGAGAATTAACTGCGATGGCGTCAGATTATCGCAAATACTACTAAATCTGCTTAGTAATGCATTTAAATTTACTCACCAAGGAAGTGTAAAACTGTATCTTAATAAGAGCGATAATCAAATTATATTTCGAGTTGTTGATACAGGTATTGGAATAAGTGAAGAAGATATTTCAAAATTGTTCGAACCATTTACGCAATTTCACTCAAGACAAAAAGGAAGGCAGCAGGGCGTTGGATTGGGTTTGAGCATAACGCGAAGATTATTGAATCTAATGGGGGGAAGTATAACTTGTTACTCAACGGTTGAAGAAGGAACAGAGTTTATTATCAGAATCCCTTACACCTCTATTCAGTGTGCCGAAGATAAAGGAGAATCTTCTGAGTTTAAAAACTTACCTAAGACGTCATTGAAAGTTCTAGTTGCTGAGGACAATGTTGCTAATCAATTTGTAATCAAAGCTATTCTTGAAAAGAGAGATTACCAAGTCACCATTGTAAACGATGGTAAAGAAGCTTTAAGTGTACTTGAAAATGATAAGTTCGATTTAGTGTTGATGGATATGATGATGCCAGTGATGGATGGTGTTACGGCGGCAAAAGTAATCAGGCAAGAGATGTATTTAAATGAGCTTCCTATCATTGCCCTAACCGCAAATGCTGGATTGCAAGACAAAGACAAATGTTTAGAAGCTGGCATGAACGATGTGTTGACTAAGCCATTAGACAGTAAGCTATTGGATGACAAAATTAAGCAGTATTTATTTTGAGAATAAGAAATTTAATATTTGTTAGCTGGGTCTTATAGAAAAAGCAAAGAGAGTTCACATGCAATTTCAAGATTCAAATTACATAATCAGTTTAAAGTCAAAATTAGTTTTAATAGATTTTATTTCGCCCCTAGTATTCAGGCTTATTCTTGCGCCTACTATGATCATTGCAGGCCTTAATAAATTAAATTTAGCGAATACTGAAGTATCTTTTTTATCTAGGTTTCTTGCCGATGAAAATGTAGTGTCCTGGTTTGGAAATACAGAGTGGGGTCTAGGTTTACCTTTTCCTGATTTACTAGCTTTTTTAGCTGGTTGGACTGAGTTTCTAGGTGGCTGGCTTTTATTACTGGGTTTGTTCACGCGTTTAATTTCAATCCCATTGATTTTCACTATGATAGTCGCTATTGCCAGTGTTCATTGGCATAACGGTTGGTTTGCTATAGCCCCAAGTTCAGGTGATTCGAGCCCTGCAAAGGTACTAAGTTGGTTTAATATTGAAGCTGCTCAGAAAAGTTTAGAAAACTCCAATGAAGTATCGAAAAGGCTTTCTAAAATAAATGAAATTATTGAGACCCATGGCTTTCCAAGTTACCTACTAGATAAAGGCTCCGTTGCGATATTGAATAATGGTATCGAGTTCGCCGCTATTTATTTAGCTATGTTATTAAGCATTCTATTTACAGGAGCAGGTCGATTTGTCAGTTTAGACTATTGGATATTTAAGCGATATCGTTAATCAAAAGATGCGAATAAGTCTGATTTCTTGTTATTCTATTAATATGTTTACTAAAGAGAATTATCATGGATGCATTAGAGCTTCTAACAACAAGACAATCAGACAGTAATTTGTCTTTTCCTGGCCCAAATTTAGAGCAGCTTGAAATAATTAAAAAAGCAGCCTTAAAAGTGCCAGATCATGGTGGTTTAGCAGCATTTAAGTTTATTGTTGTCCAAGAAGATGGCCGAGATAAATTAGGTGAAATTTATTATCAAGCTGCCGTTGCCGAGCAACAAGACGAAAGAACAATAAGCAGGGCGAAAGAGCTACCGCAAAGAGCACCGATGCTTATCATTGCCGTTAGCCCTTTCATGGATCACCCTAAAGTGCCAAGAATAGAGCAAATCGAAAGTGCAGCTTGCAGTGTTTTTGCCATGCAACAAGCTGCATTCGCGCAAGGCCTTTCTGGCGTTTGGAGAACTGGATATTTTGCACAAAGTAAAAAAGTAAAAGAATTACTCGGCCTTAGTAGCAAAGATGAGATAGTGGGGTATTTGTATTTGGGTACGCCAACTGTAATGTGTACTAAACCAGTGCGACATAAACCAGAAAAATTCTTCTCAAACTTATAAAAGTTCACTTCTTTAAAGCCAATTTTTTGCTTGAGTAATTGTGAGGGTATTTAATCCCTCACATATTTAAAACATCTTCCAGAACAAAAATAGCGAAGAAATACCCACTAAAAACATAAAGCCTATACCTGTCAGTATTTTTATAACCTTAGATTCTGACTCAAATACTTCACCCTTAACTAATTGGTAATTTAACCATGCAAAAAATGGTGTTGTTAAGAATGATAAAGTCATAGCAAGCATTAACATATCTTTGATATTCGCCTTAAAAAATAAAATCACAATCAAGCCTAAAATAGCTTGTGCCATTAAAATCCACGACATTAGCTTCTTAGGTGACTTGGCAACTAAGGTATATGATTCATTTATTGTTCTGCTGTAGCCATCTAAAACAGTAATGGTGGTGCCATACATACATAAGAATGCCACGGTTGCAATTAACCAACGCGACCATTCACCTATCGTAAACGCGTACATATCGATGAGCTGTTTAGAAAAAGCAATACCAGCCAGTTCAATGGGTTTATCTTGCCCATATTGAAGTAGCACTCCAAGCGCGAAAAACAGTAAAGCGAGTAGCAATGTCAGCCCGTAACCTAATTTGAAATCAAAGAGCGCTTGGTTACTGTCAATGTTCACATGTCGGTGTTTAGCTTTTATCCATAGAGAATTTATAGCAGAAATTTCAATTGGCGCAGGCATCCAACCCATTAACGCCACCATAAATCCAAGCATTGCCATTGAAAAAGGAGAAATCTGCGAAGCAGGTTCAGAATGTACTTGCCCATTTGATAAAGCGACAAAAAAGGCGATAAGAGTAGACAAGGTTAGAAAGCCCATAATTATCTTACTAGCTTTATCAAGTGCCTTATAGTGCCCAAGAAGTAAAATCAATAGGCAGGTAAATAAAATACCAATGGATAAACTTGTCAAACTGGCTTTGAATGGTAAAACATATTGAAGCAGAAGCGCTGTAAGCAATAATACACCTGCAGTGTTAACAACCGCAGAAATGACATTTAGCAAAGTAAATAAATAAAATAAACCGTTGCTATTTTCTTTATAACCTTCTACTAAGCTTTTATTTGTTTTGGCTGTATAAGAAACAGCAAATTTAAAAAATGGATATTTCAACAAGTTCACAATGATAATAAACGTAAAAAGCTGCCAGCCAAATAATGCACCGGCTTGTGTTGAAGCAACCAAGTGCGAACCACCGACAGCTGCAGTTGCCATTAAAATACCAGGGCCAAGATTATGGATTTTTTTTCTTAAATCTGAAGTCATTGCTATTCTTATTTTTTGATAGCCTGAATGGCATAAATTTGTGGGATCAGCTTACCTTTATGGTGTTTGACAAATCCTTCACCGGTGACATGCTGCAAATCTTGCTCGCAATCATATGGGGAATAAGGTGATTCAATGTATTGCTTTATTTCAAGCCCTGCATTGATCAGTGCTTGCATAACATCAGCAATAGAGTGTGACCAAGTAACAATAGTCGATTCTTTACCATCACAATTCTCAGTATAAGTACCTTCTTTTTCTATATCAGCAGACGATTTTTCAAAATAATCATAGCCTTGAAGCAGGTCATTGATTGGGTGAAACTCAACCAAGACAAATTTGCCTCCAGATTTTAATGCATTTGAGATGGTCTTTGCCCACTGACTCAAATCGGGTAACCAACATAAAACGCCGTATGATGTATAAACTATGTCAAATTGCTTGTCATTTTTTTCACCAAATTGAACTATATCATCGCAAATAAAGTTGGCATCAAGAGAGAGCTTTGATGAGAGGTGGTTAGCTGCTGCAACTGCTTTGCTCGATAAATCAACACCGGTTGTTTTAGCACCTAGCCGAGCAAGTGAAAGTGTGTCTTGACCAAAGTGACATTGCAGATGGAGCAAATCTAAAGATTCAACAGAACCAAGTAATTCTTTTTCAATTGGGTTTAGACTACATTTACCATTAATAAATGATTGCACATCATAGAATGAAGACTCAAGGTGAATATCCGTTCTTTTATCCCATGTTGCTTTGTTGATACTTAAATAATCCATATCAGATACTTAACTTTTTGTTTTTAATATTCTAACACCTTTAGATTATTAGATGGCAAGAGAAAAATTAGGTTGATTTTTTAACCATTCATTAGAATAATAAACAGGCTTGATAATCAGTTATCAAATTAACCCACCAAATACCTAATAATTTATTTCATTTTATACTTAGTACAAGTGTACAAATCACAATTTTGCTACTTTTACTTATAGCAATTTAATGCTGCATGGTAGTACTGAGTTCAGTTGCCAAAACTGGTGTATAAACAAGGAACCCCAATGGCAAACTTATTAACTAGAAAAAATCGACTGACTAAGTCTCTATTATTTATATCATTAATTTTTATCTCAAATGTCTATGCACAAGTGGTTCGTTTTAGTGAAGTTTTAGAGAAAGAAGAGCAAGAGCAGATCCGTGTAGTCGGAACGTTGAGAGCTTATCAAACAGCGAACATAGCTATTAGTGAATCAGGCCTGGTGACTCAGGTATTAGTTAATGATGGCGATTTTGTTGAAAAAGGTGAACAATTATTAAAAATTGATGGTAGACGCCTTAAAGCGCAAGTAGATCAACTAAGTGCACAACTTGCAGCAGCAGAAGAAAACCTTAAAGCTACAAAAGCAGAATTTGAAAGGGCTCAAAGTGACTATCAAGCTTATTTAACCTCTCAAAAAAACAATGCTGTGTCTAAGCAACAGCTTGAAAGAAGTCGAGCAGAAGCAAACTCTGCAAAAGCGAATATGTTAGCAGCAAGGCAAAATGTAGATGCAGTTAAAGCAAGTTTAACGCTTGCTGAAGTTAAACTTTCTGATACGCAGTTAGTAGCGCCATTTAGTGGGCAAATCGTTCAACGTCATACTGAATTAGGGCAATGGTTATCTGCAGGTGATACTGCTTTTAAAATAACTGCTTTCGATAAACTAGAGGCATGGCTTGATATACCTGAGCGACTTTCTCACCTTATGCATAGCGAAGCGTTGTCTATTCCGTTGCAAAGCGCTAATGCGCTAGCGACATCTCATAAAGTAAAAGTCATCAACCAAGTAGACCCTAGAGCACGCACCTTCAAAGTCATTGCTGAGATTAATCACCCTGGATTTATGCCTGGTATGTCAGTCAGTGCCTGGCTTGCTACAAATGAAAAGTCATCAACATTGATGGTGCCAAAAGATGCCTTGATACAACGTGGTGGAAGTTACTTTGTTTACAGAGTGAATACTGACGGAGACAAGCAGTTTGCTCAATCAGTGCCTGTAAAAGTTAAGTTTCATAGATCTGGTTGGGTTGCTATTGATAGTGCCGTCTTAGCCAATGGCGATAAAGTGGTTACGGAGGGTAATGAGCGGTTAATGCCTGGCCCTGTTGTAGCAGTACCGGATACACAAGTTATTCCACAGTCTGTTCTAAACAATGCGAAGTAAAAAGGATATTTATGGATTTAGTTAAAGCTTCGGTTAAGCAACCAATATCAGTGGTTGTTGCCGTTATTTTGTCAATGCTTGCAGGCATATTGGCATTCACAAAAGTCCCAGTTCAAATGACCCCAACTGTTGACTCGGTTGTTGTCAGTGTACGTACATTTTGGGAGAACGCCAGTCCAGAAGAAATTGAATCTGATGTTGTTATTGAACAAGAGAAAGTGCTTTCTGATGTAACGGGTTTAATTTCATTAACCAGTATGAGTCAAAACTCAGCGGCACAGCTTAGATTAGAATTTGAAACAGGCACTGACATCAATAAAGCACAAGCTGAAGTGGTTCAAAAACTAAATGAAGTACCAGCTTATCCAATGGGTGTCTCTCAGCCAACGGTTGAAGGGGTGGATCCCATGTCTGTCGATTACATTGCATGGGTAGGTTTGGCTGCGACCGATCCTAATTTTGACAATACGACTTTGTATGACTTTATGGAGAGACGATTAAGACCTCGTCTTGAAAACATTAAAGGCATATCGAAAGTCGGCATGATGGGCGCACGTGAACAAGAGCTTCAGATCAGAGTAGACCCAGTAAAATTGGCAAACTACGGTGTGACTTACAGCCAACTTGTTGATGCAATACAACTTAGCAACACAAGTTACTCAGGGGGAAGACTTCCAGATGGTAAAAATGATATCCGTGTTAAAGCCCATGGTCGTTTTAGTGATGTGTCTGAAGTAAAAAACATTGTATTACGCAGAGATAACAATGGCCCTGTGTATATCAGTAATGTTGCTGAGGTAGTGATAGATTATAAAGATATGACTGATTGGGTAAGAGCCCGTGGCGTAAAAATGCCATTTTTCAATTTTCAGTTAACTCGCGGTGCGAACTTGCTCGAAGCCATGAATGCATTAAAAGTAGAAATGGCTGAGCTTAATAAACCGGGAGGTATGCTTGAGCAACATGCTAAAAAAGTTGGTATAAACGGCACATTTGAACTCGTTCTGACATGGGATTCATCAACTTATGTAGAAAATGCCATTGACCTTGTACAAAGCAATATTGTAGTTGGAGGCATGTTAGCCATATTCACTTTATTGTTATTTTTACGCTCTGTCAGAACCATAGGCGTAATTGCCATTGCTATCCCCATTTCTGTTATTGCATCTGTTGTTGTCTTAGTTGCACTTGGCCGCTCTATCAATATTGTTTCATTGGCTGGTATGGCTTTTGCTGTAGGTATGGTTGTCGATAATGCCATCGTTGTTATAGAAAACATATTTAGACATCTAGAAATGGGTAAAAGGCCACTAAGGGCCAGTGTTGAGGGTACCCAAGAAGTAGCAGGGGCGGTATTCGCCTCAACAATGACAACACTAGTTGTCTTTATTCCTATCTTGACTATCAGTGACAGTGCAGGTCAGTTATTTAGAGATATTTCACTGGCTATCATGGCTGCTGTATTTATTAGTTTTGTTGTCTCAATATTAGTGATCCCAGTTGCAGGTAGCTACTTCTTGAGAATGCGCTCTGAATCTAAGCAATTAGAAATTAAATTTAAATGGTTTAAGGCGATCGAAACGAAAGCGGCAAAACTTCCTGAAACAATTGGCACAGTATTTACTTACCTTACAGAAACAACCAAACGTAAGTTAATTGTCATTTCAGGCTTTACAGTATTCACATTAACGGGTATCGCCATTTTAATACCGCCACTTGACTACTTACCTAAAGGCAATCGCAATTTTGCATTTGGCTTTATGGTGCCGCCACCGGGCTATAACTTAGATCAAATATCAGAAATTGGTGATCGTATTGAACAAAAATTGCGTCCAGCTTGGGAGTTAACGGATGATAAATATCAATCCGAGCAATATTTTAGGCAAGGCGAACGTGCAACCGAAGCTGATAGGCCGAGTATTCAATTAATGGATGGGTCTATGATTGATGCTCCTAAAGTTGATCATTACTTCTTGGTTGCAATGGGCGGGCAAGTATTACATGGACTGATTCCACAAAATCCTATTAAAACAATAGACTCTGTTGATTTCCTGAACCAAACTTTGATGGGGGTAAACGCTCCAGATGTGATTGGTTTTGCTTTTCAGTTTCCTTTGTTCAGCACGGGCGGTACAACGGGTTCCGCCATTCAAATTGATTTAGTCGGTGATGACTTAGAGCAAATAACGCAAAGTGCCACAGCTTTGTTATTTAAATTGATTGATACTTATGGTCCTTATGCCACCATACCTGAGCCTGCTAATTTCATTTTACCGACCCCTGAGTTAAGTATTAAGCCATTGGACGAGCGTTTGGCTGAACTTAATATGACCCGAAGAGATCTGGGTTTAGCTGTGCAAACAAATGGTGACGGTGTGATACTAATGAACAGTTTTGCCATAGGTGGGGAGCTAAAAGATCTCAAAGTGGTCACGCAAGCTCAACAATCAGATTATCCAATTGAATCTTTAATGCAATTACCCATTGCAACACCTGAATCGGCTGTTATCGATATTCAGTCTATTGCACTTGTAGAGCGAACTCAGACGGCAGATCAAATAAAACACGTTGCTAGACAAAGAGCGATTACTTTGCAATTTACACCACCAGCAGGCATGCCACTTGAACAAGCCATTAACTCTGTTAATGCTATGGTGGGTGAATTAAAAAGCCAAGGTGCTATGTCTCAATATGTTGATGTAAACATGGCAGGAAGTGCAGGTAAATTAGCGGATTTAAAAAATGCATTATTAGGTGACGGAAGTTTATTTGGCACTCTAAGTTCGAGTATGTTCCTAGCTATGTTCGTGGTTTATTTGGTCATGGTCATATTGTTTCAAAATTGGAAGTATCCACTGGTTATTTTGGTTACGGTACCGCTGGCAACATTAGGTGGTTTCATGGGGCTAAGTACTGTACATTGGTCTAGTGTATTTGACCGATATACGCCAATTCAAAACCTTGATGTCCTTACATTACTAGGCTTTGTAATTTTGGCTGGGGTGGTCGTAAACAATGCGATTCTGATTGTACACCAAGCATTAAATAACCAAAAAGATCGCGGAATGAATGCGCAGCTTGCTATCCGAACTTCAGTTGAAAGCCGAGTCAGGCCAATTATGATGTCAACGCTTACCTCTGTCGGTGGTATGTTACCACTGGTATTAATGCCAGGTGCAGGTAGTGAATTGTATAGAGGACTAGGTGCGGTTGTTGTTGGTGGTCTTGTTATCTCTACAATTTTTACACTGATCCTGGTTCCTGTTTTATTGAGCTTTCTAATAAAAGATGAAGTGAAACATACAAATAACAATTTAGCTTAATTATTAAGGCTCCAAAAGGGGCCTTTTTTATAGATTTAAACATGAACAATGAAAAGCCTTCAAATATAGAGTCACCTTGTGTAAGACAATGCTGCTTGGACGAGAATGATGTCTGTGTTGGTTGCTTTAGAACCTTAGATGAAATTTTAAAGTGGAATTCATTGTCATATAATGAAAAACAAGTAATTATTAATACCTGCATTGAGAGAAAACAACAAAAAAGAAATTGAGATGATTACCCCTATTTATATTGCCTTGTTGGCAATATTATTTTTATTCTTAAGTTTTAAAACGATACAAGTTAGAAAAAGATTACAAATTGGCGTTGGTGCAGGAGATAACCCTGAGCTATTAAGAGCCATGCGTGTGCATGCTAATTTCTCTGAATACGTGCCTAATTCTTTGATATTAATCTTATCAGTGGAGTTATTAAGAGGGCACTTTATCTTCGTAAATTGCCTCGGTACAGCACTTTTAATTGGACGAGTACTCCATGCTTATGGCGTTTCTCAGGCCAAAGAAAACTTAAAGTTTCGTGTGTCAGGCATGTTACTGACGTTCTCAACTATGCTGCTCTCGATTGTTTCAATTTTATATCTTTCGATTATGTAGCAGAACAATGCATCGCAATTCTTTCTGATTCCTAAAAATTACTCTACTATTTCTATAATAAAAATATTAAAGAATATTTGAATTTAACTGTCTGATATCATTGATTTTCGTACTTAATTAATACTTACAGAAAAACAAACTAAACAAACTGAATAGCATAAATTAGATAGAATACGAAATATGCCCCAGAACAGGGGCTTATTTCATATTACGCTATTTGCGCTCTGAGCTGTGCTTTTAATTGGCTATTTTCGATTTCTAGTTGCTGAGATTTTAATACTATCTTTAGGATATTTTTTAACTCAAAATTATCCCAAGGTTTGGTTAAAATGATACTTGCAACATCATCTTCTATTGCCTTTTGACATGAGTCCATGTCTGAATATCCAGACAATAAAACTCTGGCAATTTCAGGGTTTGTTCGCTTTATTTGAGTAAGTAACTCTATGCCATCCATATTTGGCATTCGAATATCAGACAAAATAATATCAAAAACATTATCAGCAATAAGCTGAAGTGCTTCTTCTGCACCGTTGGCTTTACTGATTTTATAATCTTTTCTTAGTACTCGACTAATGGCGTTTAGTACTTCAGGCTCATCATCTACTAATAATATATGTGCCATAAGAACTCCTTAGTGTTCAGATACCTGAGTATCTTTACAAATGCTAGAATAAAAAAATTAAACTGACAAACTTAAACTGTGTTTACACAATGCTTTCAAATCATGCGCGCATTGCTTTATATGTCTCATGTGTGGGTATAGTCGCCAAGCTTTAAGTGAAAACTTTATAGAGTTTAAATATTTTTGATTTTCACGATACATTTCACCGTACGATTCTAGTAGCCAGGCTTGAGCATGCTCTTTGGCTTTTACAGAAACTGCTTCATGTTGGCCAATACGGTTGATTATATCTTCAATGGCATCTAAACGTTTTTGCCGATTTGATTTAATTGAATTGGGTCTCATTAAATACCCCATGGTGTTGTCTTTGGTATAAGCGACGTCACTGATCAACGAAATTCGTAACCAACAATCCCAGTCATTTGCACTTCTAAGACTTGGGTCAAAACCGCCAGCTTCTAAAATAGTCGATTTTCTGACTACAACACACGACGCACCAATGACATTAGTGGTAAGCAGAAAATTTACCGCATCATCTAAATTTACATAGTTACCTTGGCTTTTATTTTTATGGTTAGAAAACTCCGGCCAATAACCATAACAATCTATTATGTATTCGTAATCCATGGTTAGATGGTCATAGTTCGTAAACGATAACCCACAATTTGGATTGGCATTAAAGTAATTAATCTGTTTTTCTAATTTATTTTTATACCAAAAGTCGTAAGGGTCTAAAAAGGCGATAAATGGTGCATTTGCGACTTTTATTGCGCGATTTCTAGCTGCAATTACACCTTGACTAGCTTGAGTGAGTAAACGGATCTTAGGATTTCTAACTTGTTGCTTTAACAACCAGTCAACGGTTCCATCTGTTGAACCATCATCGACAATAATGATTTCACAAGTGATGCCTTTTTGCATCATTACAGAATCGATAGCTTTAGGTAAAAACTCCAAGCAATTGTAAGTTGGAATTATAACGCTAACATCAGGTTGCATATCTGTATCTCCAATTCATGTTTGCTTAAATACGGCAAGCTTTGTTCCAGCCTTAAAGATGCATATTTAAAGTAATATTTGTGAGATTGCGTTGCAAAATGCAAAGAAAATGCAAAATAAAGATGCTTATTTGCAAATAGAGATACTTTTTAAGCGGCATAGAGATTGCGGAGTTAGACCATATCTTATGTTGGAATTTCAAGAATGAAACATATAGCAATTATGGTCCCGTGCTTTCCTGTGCCATCTGAAACTTTTGTCGTTACAGAAATAAAAGCATTAAAAAAAACAGGTCACAAGGTATCAGTTATTACATTCGAACAATGTGAAAACGACATTGAACTACCTTGTGACGTGTATGTTTTAAAAAAAACACAGATACTAAACACAGTATTGTGTCTTACAGAACTGCCTTTTTCTTTGATAGCTAATGGTATTAAGGCATCTGTGAGACAAAGTGCAATTAGTACTGCTTCATTACTATTCTTTGCGACGAAAGCTGCACAAATTATAAAAATGAACCAAATTGAGCATATGCATTGTCACTTCATGCATAACAGTTTGGCCTATGGAGTTGTTGCAGCGAAACTAACAAACATTAGTGTTTCATCAATAGGTCATGGTCACGATATTTTTGTTAACAGTGCGGATTTAGCGATAAAAATTCAAGAATGTGACTTCTGTGTAGCTGTATGCCAAGACATGCTCAAATTGCTACATCGATTCTCTCCAACAAAAGCAAGGTTACTGCACTGTGGTGTAGATACCGAAATATTCCGACCAGACACTCTAAATGAAAATGACGAAGTTAAGCTTCTTTTTGCCGGGTTGATAGTAGAAAAAAACGGACTTAGGTACGCCATAAGTGCACTTGGAAATCTTCCTGAAGAAATTAGACCAAAATTAGATATCGTTGGAGATGGTCCACTTCGAAGTGCATTAGAGCATCAAGTCGATGAAATGAGACTGAGTGACTATATTCATTTCTTAGGTGCAAAAAAACCACAAGATATAAGAACTATGGCAAAGCAATATAATGGGTTTTTAGCACCGTTTTGCATTGCAGAAAACGGTGACAAAGACATAGGGCCAGTTGTTTTAAAAGAAGCTATGGCAATGTCTCTACCTGTTATCACATGTGATGTAATGGGTTGCACAGAAATAGTCGATGAATCTGTTGGTTATATTGTTGAAAGTCGCAATATCCAAGCCCTAACACGTGCTATCAATCAATATGTACATTTAACCAAAGAACAAAGGGTTAAAATGCGCTTCGCAGCCAGAGCCCGTGTACTTGATAAATTTGATGCATTCAAACAAGCCAAGCAACTTTCTCATTGGATACAGCAGGCTTAATAATGAATAAGACAACAAACATACTTTATTACGCGTTAGCGATTTTGAGCCTAAAAGGTATCAGTCTACTTATGATGCCGATAATAACTCGCTATTTAAGCGTATCTGATTATGGCATGCTTAATTTTCTTGTCAGCATTGCCAGTATGTTGAGTATTGTCTTGTCGCTTGGCCTAAGTGAATTGATGTATAGATTTAATTCATTCAAAAACTTTATAGAACGCTTCGCGTTTTATAAATCATGCCTAAAAATCTCACTTTTAAGTACTTTTATGTGTTTTGTAATAGCAATATTTTTTGCAGGTCATGTAGTTTCCCTACTTCCAACTCAAGTATCTATTGAAGCTTTAAGAATGCTATTTTTTAACTTGGGGGGCAGTGTAGTGTTGGCTTTACCGCTTGCGATTTTGCGTATACATGGTAAAGCCAAAGAATTCATGATTATCTCAGTATCACAAGGCCTATTTCAGGCGCTATTAACATTGCTTTTACTTGAGTTGGGCTATGGAGTTTTCGGGGTGATGTTTTCGGGCGCTGCTGTCGTATGGTTAACCTTATTTATCCTCGCTTTACATTATAGGAAGTTTTTTACTTGTGGCAAAAACAATGTCAAGACTATAAATAATGAACATGGTCTTTATATCCTTTCTATCACTTTATCTTCCTTATTTGCTTATGGTTTAAATGGTGCTGAAAATTGGTTTGTCGTGTCTTTTCAAGGCAAAGAAACACTCGCGATGTATTTTACCGCAACACAATTTGCACTTGTAACTTCTATTGCATTCGAACCATTCAGATTGTGGTGGTACCCTCAAAGATTCAATATTTTCAGATTAAATGAACAAAAAGCCGCTGATATCCCGCTCTATGGTTTAGCTTATGCGCTGCTCATATCGATAACCATGATGACGCTTGGACCATTTATGATAGATTTTCTGTTACCTAGTGAATATTCAGAGTCTAAAAAGATACTACCTTGGCTATGCGTAGTTTTCTTTGTCAAAACAATATCAGAGTTACTAAATCTGGGGTGTTATTACAAAAATAATGCACAAGCGGTTCCAATCATAAATGGATTTTGTGCTTTGCTTGCAATTTTAGGCAGCTACTTGAGTTTAAAATATTATGACTTATATGTGATGCTTTATATGTTAATAGCAGTTCATACAATTAGTAGCGTATTGTTTTTGATACGAAGTCAAATACTGGTTAGCTTACCCTATAAATATAAATACTTAATTTGCATGATCAGCTTGCTAATGGCACATACTTTACTAGTTGCTCATTATCAATTGTACGCATTGTTACTTTTTGTAAGTGCTTGTTTCATTGTTTTAACTGTTGGTTTTATTCAACGCAAACATGTACTACATCTTCTTAGAGGGTAGCGTTATGAATATAAACCAAAGTAAAAAACAAAAAGTACAATATTGGTCTGCTGCCGCCATGCTGTGTATGTTGACTTATGTGCTGTATACAACATTTGGGGTTGTATCTGTTTTTGCCTTGCTGCTTTTACCCTTTGCACTTTACAGCACAATAAAAGCCAGCACAGCCTTTGTGATCTTGTTTATCTTATTTAGCTATTTCAGGATCCATGAAGCGTTTCCGGTTTTATATGATTTCAAAATACCTAAGATGCTTGCACTTGCATCCATGCTTGGTATTTTTTGGCATCTGTTTATAAGTCTAAAGCTCAAGCCTTATTGGCATACTTGTCATGGTCTGTTTGTTATATTTTTTTTCTGGATAACAGTTTGTGTATTCATGGCATCTAACCGCGGTGAAGCGATGTCTATGTACACAGGAACTTTATCAAAAGTATTCCTGATGGTCTTTGTAATTAGTTGGCTTATAAATTCTGCAAAGCTAATGACCTACACGAGAATAGCAATAATGATTTCTGGAGCAATGCTAGCTTGCGTAGCTATTTATAACAAAATTAATGGCATTGGTCTTGTCGAAGGTACCCGAGTGACGATTTCACGTGAATATCGTTCGCAGATAGGTGACCCAAATGATTTGTCTTTAGTTTTACTTTTCCCAGTTGCATTCTTTGCTGGTGAATTTTTCAACTCAAACAACAAACCGTTTATTAGGTTCCTAGCATTGCTCGGAATTTTGCTCATGTGTTGGGGGATCATTGCTACACAAAGCCGCGGCGGGTTACTAGGAATTCTCGCTATCATAGGTTTTTTCATATCAAAAAGAATCAAAAACCCAATTGTGCTAGGGGGTATTGGCGCAGCAGCTGGTTTATTCTTATTGGCTGTTGCGGGTATCAGTGATAGACAAAGTGGCGGTGCGGCCGAAGAAGGTGTCGACGAATCAGCAATGGGCCGCATATATGCATGGCAAGCAGCAATAAATATGGCACTAGCTAACCCTTTCACAGGAGTTGGTATAAATAACTTTTACGTTAATTATTTTTTCTTTAGTCCTCATTGGGATGGCAGGAATCATGCAGTACACAGTACATGGTTTCAGGTTTTAGGTGAAATGGGCTTTGTTGGTCTTATCCTTTTTTTGATGCTAATTGTATCCATATTTAAAAGTTTAAGACGGAGTAATTTGTATTGTAAGAGTAAGAACAAAGAATCGTTGCTTGTTAATGTTCATATACTTCAAGCTGGGCTGTTTGGTTTTATTATGTCTGGAACATTCTTGACACAAGCCTTCACCTGGCCTTTATACATAGTGCTTTCGTTAACCATCGCACTGGAACGTTTGTTGACGGAAGAGAAAGATGACAAGGGTTAGATTATGTATATTGCATTAAAAAACTGGGTAAAAACAGATAAATCACAACTTGGCAAGTTTGTACGAAAACTTGTATTTGGAATTAGAGATATAGAGTTTCCTGTGATCCCTCTATTTCACAAAAGCTTGTATGTATTTCATTGCTTTATGCAAAACATTTTGCATTCTGCAACGCAATTCTTCTACTTTTCTCCCATGTTTAAATCTCGAGTAAGTGGTACTAAAAAAAGACTCACACTATCATGTGGTATGCCTCAAATTTTAGGGCCACTGAATATCACTATTGGTGACGACGTACGTATGTCAGGTATTACAACATTTTGTGGCCGTGCTGTATCTAAACAAATCCCAGAGCTGCGCATAGGTAACAATGTAGACATAGGATGGCAAAATGCGATTTCAGTTGGTAGTAGGGTTATTATTGAAGACGATGTTCGTTTTGCGGGCAAGATCTTTGTAGCCGGATTCCCTGGCCACCCGGTTGATTGTGAACTTCGTGCATTAGGCTTACCGGATACAGAAGATCAGGTTGGCGATATCATCGTTAAAAAAGGTGCATGGGTTGGTACAGGTTCAACCATTATCGCTGGTGTAACAATCGGTGAAGGGGCCATTATTGCAGCTAATTCAGTGGTCACTAAGGACGTACCACCGTTTACTCTAGCGGGTGGAAATCCAGCTAAAATTATAAGAGCCTTATAGGAGGTTATCATGCGATTTGTCGTTTTTGCTGAAGACTGGGGTAGTCACCCCAGTAGTACACAGCACCTTTTTACTCGTATTTCAAAAGAGCATGATGTTATTTGGTTTAATTCGATTGGTATGAGAAAGCCAAATTTAAACTTAAAAGACATGAACCGAATGGTTACTAAACTTTCTTTGATGATTAAAGACAAGTTTACTAATAAACACAAAACAAATAATAAAATTGATACCTCATATTCTCCCATAGTGTGTAATCCATTGGTGTTGCCATGGCATGACAATGTTCTGTGTGCCGCGTTTAATTCATTTAAGATAAATCAATTAATTGATACAACAAATGAAGAACCAATAATTTACTGGTTAAGTGTCGCCACCGCCATCAATACAATAAAGTTAAGACCTCAAGACAAGCTTATTTATTACTGTGGTGATGATTTTTCATCCCTTGCTGGCGTTGATCATAAAATGGTTGAAAGCTTTGAAAAATCATTAATTACAAAAGCAGACAGAATATTTGTCATCAGTGATAAGTTAATGCGTAAGATGCCTGCACATAAAACACAACTTCTCGAGCACGGTGTTGATTTTAATTTGTTTAACCAACCAAAAGCCAAAGCTGATGAATTGCTTGGTAAGGATAATGTGATTGGCTTTTATGGGTCTATATCAAGTTGGTTAGATATAGATTTATTAGAGTTCTGTGTAAAAAACAGACCCGAATACCAATTTATATTGGTTGGTCAAGTTGAAGTCGATATTTCAAAACTACTTTGCTTTGATAATGTTACTCATCATCAAGCTGTTGACCACAAAAATTTGGCCAGTTTTTCACAGCACTGGCAAGCATCAATTTTGCCTTTTAAAGATAATGGCCAAATTCAATCATGTGATCCACTAAAGCTCAAAGAGTATTTGGCTGCAGGAGTTCCGATTGTTGCTACTGATTTTCCTGCAGTGAGACGTTTTCAAGATGCGGTTTTAATATCCAACTCAGCAGAAGGATTTTTAAATCGATTGGATATTGCTGTAGCCATTAATCATTTCCCTAAGATAGCTTGGAAATCTCATTCAAGTGATTTAGTCAAACGTCATAGTTGGGATCATAAAGCCCAATTTGTTCTTTCAGAATGTAAAAATTTTAATACCAACCCTCTGAATAAATTAGCTTAATTATTCATGGGAAGGTATTTATCACCTAGTATCTTTTAAATTCAGAATTCCATTCTATTTTAAAGTTGGATCCTTTCTTGCGACTATTAATAACGAAGATATGAAATCTTTGTTTTTAGGTGACATTTTGCAAGTAGATTTAATTTTGCTTTGCAAAATGCAAAATGGATGAATTGTATGATATTGGCTCAAGCTCAAATTAAAAGACTACTGTATTTAGCGTTATACGCCGTGTATGAACGCTATCAGTTAGTTTTGCTGCCTTTTATCATAGTACCAATCATTGTCATTGCTTTGAGTGCAACGGCTGAAAAGCAATATACCAATCACGCTAGTATTCTAATTGAAGAATCAGCGCTATTGAATCCTTATCTAGATGAATTGTCTTTTTCATTCGAGCTATCAGAGCGAATTGATGCACTGCGCACTTTGGTATTGAGTAGAAATAACTTAGCTGAAATTGTTGAAGAAATGCAATTAGTCCCTGAAGGTGCGCCAATTAGAGAAATTGAGCAAATGCGCCAGAAGTTAGGACAGGCAATCTCTATATCAGTCGTCGGTGATGAATTGGTAAAAATAAGCTTTAAATGGAATAACCAAGCGCAAATGAAACCAATTCTTGAGCTTGTAGTAGAAAAGTTTATAGAGCGTCTACTAGCGCCGACAAAATCGTCTTTAGATACCTCAGAGCAATTCTTTTTAGATCAACTTGAGCTGATGAGAACAGAGCTTGAAAAGTCTGAAGATCAATTAGCGCAATTTAAAGCTGATAACCGAGATGCTTTACCTGAGCTGATGAGTGTAAACCAAGAAACTATGACACGTCTTGAGCAACAAAAACAAATGAAAACTGTTGTACTCAGTGGTGCAGAGGCCAAATTTAATACGCTCGCAAAAAAAATGAGTAAGGCAAATCCAATTCTAGGTCATATTGAAGATAAAATTCTTCGAACTGAGGCGGAAATTGCACTTTTAAGAACACGTTATACCGATAAGCACAGTAAATTACAGGCGAAATTAAAAGAGCTTGAAAACCTTAAATCACATAAGCAAACCATAAGTGAAAAACATCAATCAATTGATGCAACAGATCTAGACTCTCTCTGGCAAATAGCCAATACCTTGCCCCAAGACGGAGAAAGGCAAAATAACGCCTTGTTAGTATCTCAACTTTTAACGCTAGAAGAAGCTAAAAATAGCTTGGCTCAACATGAACAAGAGCTAGAAATGTTAGACGAACAAATTCGGCTTATTGCAGCACGTTTGAGTAGTACAACTGACATAGATAAAAAGCTTCGCAAATTGCAACGTGATTTAGAAGTAAAGCAAAATCTTTATAAAGATATGTTAGAGCGTTATGAAATGTCTAAGGTCACTGGTCAGTTAGTGCGCTATGAAGGGCCTGATAAAGTTAAGACAATTGAGCGTGCTTACAGTCCCAGCGTACCAATTAATAATCCATTATGGATCAGCGTCGTCCTTGGTATTGTCCTCGGTCTATTTTGTGGCATAGCACTTGTATTTGTCTATGCACTTCTTGATACACGTATAAAAGACATGAAGACAGTGGCCCATCTTACAGAACAATCAGTACTGACCGCCATGCCGATTGTTCATCAAGAGTTTGAACGAGAGATTATCATTGAAGCATCGAGGAGTTCTTATGAATAACGTACTACAGCTAATTCAGCATCCAATAGTAGGTGGTTTAGAGAAAATGGTTCTTACATTATGCCAGCAAAGTAAGTATTCGAATAAAATGGCCCTAGTTGCCCTCGAAGGAAGAACAAATAGAGCTTTGTCTGCTTGGCCTGCTTTAAGTGAACTATATCATTTCGAATGTTTAGATAAACAACCTGGCATTTCGTATCAAACAGTAAAAAAGCTCATAAAACTTGTTGATGAGTGGGGCATTGATACCATCCATAGTCATCACATTGGCCCATTATTTTATGGTGCAATGGTGAAAATGCATAGACCACATGTAAAACACATACATACAATGCATGATGCTTGGTATTTAAATAATTTTAAACAACGTTTGCTGACGAAATTAGTTCATAGTCTTAGTAAGGTAACTATAGTGACAGATGCAAACGCCGTTGCATCAGAGCTAACACAGCAAACTTCAATTAAAGCTGATCATGTTGTTCACAATGGTATCGACACTCAACTTTTCAGACCTTTTTCAAAGTATCTTGCTCGTTGTCGGTTAGGTTTACCAACTGGGATTAAACTAGTCGGATGTGCTGCAAGAGTAGAAAAGGGAAAAGGTCATATTGCTCTAATTGACAGCCTAAAATCATTACCTCACCACGTTCACCTTGTGTTTGCAGGTGATGGTAGTCAACGTGAGTCCTACACTGAATATGGTAAAGAAAAGTCACTAAAAGATCGAATCCATTGGCTTGGTAAAGTAGAAGCAATG
Source organism: uncultured Pseudoalteromonas sp. (assembly GCA_964479805.1). Lineage (GTDB taxonomy): Bacteria > Pseudomonadota > Gammaproteobacteria > Enterobacterales > Alteromonadaceae > Pseudoalteromonas. Next base: position 60,568 of record CAYZOE010000005.1, read on the forward strand.
CCACTGTTTTATTCTGCCATAGATATATTCTGTCTATTCTCAGAGCGTGAAGGGCTTCCTCTTACCTTGCTTGAAGCGATGGCATGCAATATTCCAGTTATTGCCTCTGATGTTGGAGGCGTTAAAGAAATTGTGAGCAAGCAAAGCGGTATTCTATTAAACGTAAATATGGCGCACTGCTTGCCAGATGCTTTACAGAGAGGGTTGTCTTTACAAAATGGCACTAAGGTCAGAGCGCATGCTTTAGAGCTTGGTTGCTCAAAAAAAATGACAAAACGTTATGACTGTTTATATGAAAGTATAAAAAGCTAGGGGTAAGTTATGAATACTATGGATATGATTATAATCTTCTGTATCAGCTTAGTGCTATATCACCATGGGGTTTACCCATTAATACTGAGTATTGTTGCAAAATACAAACACCGTAGCAATTTGCAAAGCGATTGTACCGAAGCTTACCAGCCAAAGATTGCAGTATTCATGGCAGCATATAATGAACAAGAATATATCTATGACAAACTTATCAATATAGCTAGTCAGATTTACCCGAATGACAAAATTGCGATTCACCTTGTACTGGATGGGTGCACTGATGATACGCTTGGTTGCGCAGCTCCAGCGCTTAACAAATTGGCTGAACAAAATATTTTTTGTCACATTGATGTGTTTGAGAGCAACAAAGGTAAACTAAACGCAGTCAATCACCTAATTAATTTATACAGTGGTGATTACGATGTGGTGCTGTTTTCAGATGTGAGCGCCATGTTAAGTATTAACGCTCTTAAAGAAGTAGCTTGTAAGATGGCAGATAAGAAAGTCGCAGTCGTGTCTGGCTTATATCAAGTTTATGACCAAGCGAACAATGAACAAAACGGATATTGGGCACTACAAAATAAAACTCGCTTAGATGAAAGTATTTTTGGAGCAGTTAATGGTGTATCTGGTTCATTACTTGCCATTAAAAGTCGCCTAGTTAAACCACTTGATGAAGGCACAATTAATGATGATTTTATTCAAGCGGTTCAAGCTGTCGACAAAGAGCATGTCATTGCAATATCAGAAAAGATTAACATGGTTGAGATGGAGGAAGATGCGCTAGACAAAGACTACACGCGTCGTGTTCGTATTTGTGCAGGAAACTGGCAACAACTTGGTCTGCTAGTTAAGAAGTTTGGGTCTTTTAACCTGTGGCAAAAGTTTATTTTTACTTCCAGTAAAGGGTTAAGAGGCATCATGCCAATTTGTATCGCTACGCTTTATATTTCATTATTAAGCCAAGCAGTATTATTTGGAAGTTTATATTTGGTTGCAGCAATTGGTTTACTAATAACAAATCTGATTGGTATAGCAAAAATTCGAGGTCTCATTAGTTTTAAGCTTCCTGTAATTGACTCTGTTAATTACATGTTGTTTAGTTATCTAGTTGGTCTATACGGCATATTAAAATTTCACAAAGGGGTCTACAGGCAAAGTTGGTCTCGCGTACCTAAAAAACTTAACACTGAGCAAAAACGTATCCTAATTACCAAGCGCATCATAGATTTGATTGGCGCTTCAGTCGGTCTTGTATTGACGGCACCAATTTTATTGCTTGTTGCCATTGCTATAAAGTTAGACTCGAAAGGGAGTGTAATTTATAAACAGTTAAGAGTTGGAGAGTCTACAGACAACTTTGTAAGTCTAATTTACGTCTATAAGCTGAGAAGTATGTATATTGATGCAGAAGCACGTTCTGGTGCTGTATGGGCGTCAGATAATGACCCAAGGATCACGAGAGTGGGGCGATTTTTACGGAAAACGCGACTAGATGAATTACCTCAATTATGGAATGTCTTGAAAGGCGAAATGTCTTTAATCGGACCACGGCCTGAACGCCCTGTATTTTATAATAATTTAGAAGAAAATGTACCTTACTTTACACATCGCACTTATCAATTAAAACCTGGTATTTCAGGTCTTGCGCAAGTGATGAACGGTTATGACGAAAATATTGAAGGTGTTAGAAGAAAAATAGCCTGGGATTATGCTTATGCACTATCACTGTCTAGCTTTTCGTCTTGGTATCGAACAGAGATGAGTATTCTAGTAAAAACTATTAAGGTCGTTTTCATGGGAAAAGGAAAGTAGTGTGTATCATGTTCCGCTTAAATATAAATTCTAGCCAAGTTCTTACTTGGCTTTTTATTTCGATTTAGTCAATTTATTTCAAATTAATAATTTCCAAGTGACTCGCATTTTGCAATCTTTTACTTTTTTAGTCTTTGCAATTTGCAAAAGTTTAGATCTAAAACTCATAAAATAATTTAATTTCAATAGCTTAAAGTCTGGCATCCAACTTGATAGTTAAAGTTAAACCTAGCGAGAGGATAACTATCATGTATCAGCAACTACCAACAGAAGTAATCGACGACAAAATCATCGTAGAGCTACCAAGTGACTTTTCTGGTATGTCTGTAGACAGGTACAGAGAACAATTTGATTCACTTGCGAATACACATCAGGACAACATTGTACTAAATTTCAATAAGACAGAGTTTATTGATTCATCAGGTATAGGTGCAATGGTGTTCTTATACAAGCGGATTGAGCAGCGTGGCGTCAATATGCAACTACTGAAAGTAAACGGTCAGCCGAGGAAATTAATGACTTTGCTAAGAGTTGATTTAACCATTGATTTTATTGATGAGTAAATAAAATTAAAACCAGGAGAGTTGCTATGAGATGGATGTATATTTTACTAATGCTGATAGTGGTTTCGGGCTGCAGTACTTGGCCTGAACAAGGCAAAGGTGGTTGGGCTGAAGAATATCATCCTGACAATGAGACAAATAGCGAAACCTGGTATGCATCAGCACCTATGCATATTGCTAATGAATATGAACACATTCAAATTAAATTAGATTGGTTGAAAGTGCGCGGTATTAATAAATGTATGCCTGCACAAGTATATCAAGCTGAGATGTTATCTAATCGAATAAAAAGAATGCTAGCTGCTGAAATGTATTCAGATGCACAAGCAGACCTAAGAATCTTTTATCATCAACTTAACTTATTACAAAATCACTTTGAACGTGTTGTTAAGCTCACTGGCTGTGCTATTGCAAAAAATGACACGAACAAAGACGATTCGCTTAAATTAATTAAACAAATCAAGTTATTGCTTAACAGTGACAATCAATTTTCATTTGACAGTTTTGAAGTAACACCAAAATATATGAAAAGGCTTACCCAAGCAGCCGAATTACTTAAATTAGTCCCAAAAGTTGAATTACTTCTTGTAGGTCACACAGACAAAAAGGGTATTGATTCAGATAATTATGAGCTCGCTTTCAAGCGAGCAGAAAAGGTAAAGCATTGGTTATCTGTGTATGGAGTTAACCCAGAAACAATAAACACTTTAACGCAAGGAAGTCTTTCACCTTATAGTGAAAGCAATGGCAATGCTGTAAGTCGTCATTCAGATAGACGTGTTAATGCTTATATTCTTAATGCTGAGTCTCAAATCGATGCAGAAACTCAACTAAAACCACTTACATCGTGGACAGATGAGCTGACTAAGGAGCGAAGTGATGATAAAAATTAATCCTAACAGCCTGATACATTTTTTGCTTTTATTTTTAGCTTTGAGTTTGTGTTGTCCAACCTATTCTGAAGAATCACCTACAGCTAATGATAAAGCCACGATCATAGAAGTTGGCAATAAATTATTTTTGAATATGCCTAATGAATCTGATTTTGATGATGTATTTGAAGTAGATAAAAAAGGCCAAATTAAAGTGCCTGAAATTGGTAAGGTGACAGTTGCAGGAAAAACTATTCAGCGAGTAGAAAATGAAATTAAATTACTTTTGAGTGGTGTCTATAAAGGCCTAGAGCAGTTTTATGTTGAAATAAGAGCAAGGGATTTACTTGTTACCGTCTTAGGCTATGTTAATGAGCCTTCTCAAGTCAGTATTCCAGAAGATGGTAATATACAGATGGTTATCTCGCGAGCCGGTGGATTAAAACCTGGTGCACAGTTAAATAAGCTTCAGATTCGCAGAGGTGATGAAAGTATCAGTTTTGATTATAAATCTTATCTTGATAGTGGCGACCAAGATAAGCTGCCAGCGCTTAAATCTGGTGATATTGTATTTGTACCAGTATCACCGCTTTTAGGTAATGTACAAATCGAGTTCGACGCACAAACGCTATCTGCATCAGGTGACGCTGAAGAGAACGAGAAAGCAGTGACTCTGTTTGGGGAGTTACACAGCCCAGGCAGTTTTTCCTACAAGGAAGATATGAATATTATTGATGCATTAATGCGTGCCGAAGGGGTAACACGCTATGCTGACGTAACAAAGATCCGTGTTATACGTAATGGCGTACCAGAAATCTTCGATTTAAAACAGTATTTAGACTCGGGTGAACAGTCTTTACTGCCAATTATAGAAGGTGGCACTACCATTTATGTTCCGATTATGGTTGAAGATGTCAATACTACTGCAAGAACTGTCTATATTATGGGCGAAGTTCAAAAGCCAGGCGCCTATGAATCAACAGATAAAATAGGTTTTTTAGAGATCCTTGCAAATGCTGGCGGACCTACTCGCTTTGCTGAGACACGACAAATTCGTATCTTGAAGCCATCAGGTGAAAGTATTTACTTTGACTTACTATCTTATAGTGATGGAATAGCCACTATGCCTATCCCGCCAATTGAGCCTGGTGATGTGGTATTTGTTCCAGAAAAAACTGATTTAAACGAAAAAAGCTGGCTGAAAGTACCCCCACAGCGCGCTGTTAAAGTGATGGGGGCGGTGAATAGCCCTGGTCGTTATGAATGGAGTGATGAGATGGATTTTAGTGATATATTTGCACACGCTGGTGGCCCAACTAAATCGGCTAATGTCAATGATATTAAAATCTTAAGAGCTGGCGAAGTATTTCAACGCTTTAGCATGGACGATTATGTAAGTAGCCCAGATGGTAGTTATCCATTACCGAATATTCAAGCGGGAGATACAATCATCATTGAAGAATTACCGCATGACCCTAAAGACAATAAATCACAATGGGTAAGACAAGATCCTGAAACTTCTATTTATATTATAGGACAAGTTGGTGCACCTGGACGTTATGCATTTGATGAGTCATTGCATTTTATTGATATTTTGTCTGCAGCCGATGGTCCTAAAATGGATGCTGATATTAGAAATATTCGCATTACGCACCGTAACGGCAACGAAGCCAGAGTAAGTAAACTTGATCTAGCACTTTACTTCGAGACAGGAGACGAAACACTTTTTCCAAAAGTGCTACCAGGTGACACGATTTACATCCCGGAAAAATCGAGAGATTGGTTGAGTCGAAAAAAAGAAAATGTAGTTCGAGTAATGGGAGCAATTAAAACGCCAGGTCGCTATTCTTTTGATGATTCGATGACTTTACTCGATTTATTAGCTGAAGCTGGTGGGCCAACAGGAAGTGCTTTAATCGAAAATATTGTTGTTATAAATCATTCATGTTGTAAAGAGCAAGCGAGACGTTTTGATCTTGAGGAGTTTATTCGTGAACCTAATTCTATGCGGATTCCAGTATTACGTGCAGGTGACACCGTTTATATACCTGATCAAGGTCAAGACTTTGGTCAAAGGGCGAAAAGTTCAATTGTAGATTTCTTAACAATACTGGCATTGGCGGTGGGTCTATGAAATTAATACCTACTGAATATCAAGAGATTGAGGCTGTCTACAGGAGTGTTGTAGATAAAAAAGCTAAGTGCTTATGTGTTTTTTCAGCCGTTGGTGATGAGGGAACAAGTTCAATTTCTATATGCCTAGCGAGAAGACTGCAAACCATAGATAAGAAAGTATTGTTAATTGATTTAAATTCTTATAACCCTATGTCATTAGATTGGCTAGAAGATCAGATGGACGAACATGGTTGGAGTTTTGATGATATAAGTTGTCAGCTTTATACAAAACCTACGAAGCAATTTGACTTTTTAACTGTAAAAGAATTGAAACAAGGTGCACAAGTGAGGGAGTTTGGAATATTACAACAAGCTATCTTGATGCTTGAACAGGAATTTACCTATATCATTTTTGACATGCCACCTTTAATGCAAAATAATCGTCAAAATATTCCACTTCACGTCATTTCAAGTGCAACAGATATGGCGATTTTAAATGTGGCACTTGGCATTAACAATGAAGAACAAGTGCAGATAAGTGTCGATAAAGTTAAGAAAGCCAATTTCAAATATATTGAAGTAGTAGTTAGTCAGTTTGCCCTTCCTCCACTTGGTCCGCGTTTGATCGAAAGTATTGAACATAAACTTAAGTGTTTTCCATGGCTCAAAGTAAAGTTAATTACCGCGATTAAGAAGCAAAATTGGTTATTTAAGGCCGTATGAGGTAATTATGTCAACTCTATTTTACAGGCGATTTCATTTAGTATGGCCTTCGATTCAATCTGTGAGAGAAATACTGCACCATTATCTTAAGCAGTTGAAAGTATCTAATGAAGACATCGATAATACAGGCCTTGTGCTAACAGAGTATTTATCGAATTTAATACGCCATTCTGAAGGTGAAGATGGCGTAATGACTCTAGTAATAGACAATATTAAAGGGGGAGTTGCTTTAACAATCATAGATAATACACAATTTTTTACTGAGTTTGCTCAAGACGAAAAAAAAGACAAGAATACAGTCATCAATGATGGAAAGCTAAGGGAAGGTGGTATGGGATTGGCTCTGATTAAACACTACTTTCCACAATATCAATATTTTGAAAAATCTCGACAAAATCATTTTAGAATTACACTCTTGAGCTCTTCAGATAAAACAAAAGTCGTCATTATAGAAGATGAATTTTCAACCTTAAAATTAATTGAATGCTATCTAAAAGATGACTACGACGTGTATGCGTTCGATTGTGAATATAAAGCACATTCTTTTATCTCCAAACATGAAATCGACTTAATACTGATAGATTTGAATTTAAACCAGATGTTGGCAACTAAGTTTATTGAACAAATAAATCGTTATGAGCATTTAGCAAATGTTGGGATCATTGTTATGTCTGTGGATGATGCGATTGATACAATAAAACAAACCGTCTCGGTGGGTATCGACGATTATGTCGTAAAACCGCTCAACAAAACAGACATTCAAATTATTTGTCAGCGAGTTTTAAGAAGAAAAAAAGATAACCTCAGGTCAAAAATTAAAAGTACATACAATGATAATTTAATTGAGTTAGGCTCAAATAAATCATTGTATGTATTCGGTAGTGCTACACACGAAAGAAGTGGCGATTTTGTTTTAAACTACAGAAACAAAGAATCTGGTGCTGACTTTGTATTTTTAGTCGATGTAATGGGTCATGGTGATACTGCAGCGAACACTGCGAGCGAATTAAAAGGGTTTATTTATGGTCTTGTTAAAAATTCTAATGATTTTTCTACCATGATAAACGATTTAAATGAAGCTGTATTTAATGGAATTTGTATTAATAAAGATAAAATTTTCACATTGCTAGGATTTAAATTTATTAATGATTCGCTTGAGTATATAAATATTGGTCAACCTAACTTTTTACTCATTGATAAACAGAATGAAACTGTTGTTACTTTAGAATCGAGTGAACCAATCATAGGTTTAAACTCATGCTATCAATATAGCTCTAAATCTTTGAAGCTTCCCTCATCAGCCTACATAGTTGCTTATACTGATGGCTTACACGAGAATAGCGACAAGTTTAGTGCATCAGACGAGTTTATAAGAAACAAGCTAAATAAGATGAGTTTTCAAAGTACTGAATTTCATACACAACTTTGGCAGAAATGCTTACCTGATTTAACAAAAGAGATTGACGATTCAACATTACTGGTTCTTAATAAAGTATAGGAAATGATATTGCAATCAGGAGGTTGCTATGCCGGCTAGTATTTTAATTGTAGAAGATACAGAATCCTTAGCATTATTGTATCAGTCTTACCTCATTCCTACGGGATTAAAAACCTTTGTAGCAGGCACAGGTCAAGCTGCATTAGATTATTTAAATGTTAATCAACCAGATTTAATTATCTTGGATATCATGCTTCCTGATATGAGCGGCATGGACATCCTAGCGCAATTGCCAGAGCAAAATCGCCCTGATGTAATCGTACTAACAGCACATGCCAGTAAAGAACTTGCCGTAGAAGCTATTCGTCATGGTGCAATAGATTTTCTCGAAAAACCGATTGATGCAGAGCGCTTCAGGATAACTGTAAACAATGGTTTAAAATTAAAGACGCTCAGCAAAAAAGTTGAAGAGTATCAATCAACATTTGAAAACGGTCGTTTTTGTCAGTTGATAGGTAAATCTTCTGCAATGCAAAGTGTTTATCAGATTATTTCCAATGCGGCTAACTCTAAAGCAACGGTTTTTATCACGGGTGAAAGTGGCACAGGTAAAGAATTGTGTGCTAAAGCTGTGCATGAATGTAGTGATCGTAATCAATCACCTTTTGTAGCTTTAAACTGTGCTGCTATCCCCAAAGATTTAATAGAAAGTGAAATTTTTGGTCACGTCAAAGGTGCATTTACTGGCGCGACATCGAACCGAGAAGGTGCCGCTGGTCAAGCAGACGGCGGTACATTGTTTCTTGATGAACTATGTGAAATGGATCTTGGTCTGCAAAGCAAGTTACTTCGTTTTATTCAAACTGGTACTTTCCAAAAAGTAGGCAGTGAAACGCTACAGTCGGTGAATGTGAGATTTGTTTGTGCTACTAATCGTGATCCTTGGTTAGAAGTGCAAGAAGGGCGTTTTAGAGAAGATTTATATTATCGTCTGTATGTTATTCCTGTTCAGTTACCACCGCTTAGGGCACGTGGCGAAGATGTTGTACAAATAGCTGAGGCAATGTTTGAACGCATTTCTAAAGAAGAAGGGAAGTACTTTGAGAAGTTAACTGAAAACGCGAAACAAAAGCTCCTTAATTATGATTGGCCTGGTAACGTACGCCAGCTTGAAAATATGATCCGTAATACCTTGGTCATGAATCATAGCGAAATCATTGACGCGCAAATGTTTCCACCTTTTCCAGTTACGAATAACAATGTGCAACAAGTTAATCATTCGAATCAATTTAGTAACCAATCGACGAACAATACTACCTATGATGCAGAGCAAACAGAATCTTTCGGTACAGGTCAAAATCAATCAGTAGTTTCAATACAAAGTCATTTTGATATCAGACCGATGTGGATTGTTGAAAAAGAATATATTGAGCAAGCAATTGAAATTTGTGGTAACAATATCCCCAAAGCAGCAGCGATGTTAGAGCTCAGCCCTTCAACAATTTACCGAAAAATGAAAACTTGGGAGCAGTAATATATTATGATTGCTTCCCAATTTTAAACTAATTTATTTTATAAACCTGTTCTGAATCTAGATCCTTTTACTGTCTATCTTACAGTCTCGTTTTCTAATATTGTTCAGTGTAAAATGAAGTAAGTTGATGTATTAAGTATTTAACAGGCTTAATAAATTTAAATTGCGGTAAAAAAGTAAGTGACAGATAAACTCTTTTTGAAATTAATAGTGCTTAAACAGAGCATACTATTAGAACTATAGATTTCAGATAATCATTTAAATTGCTTTTCTTAAAAGCGTTCACTTCTTATCTGAAAATGACCTGACTTTTGATTATAAAAGTTATAAATTCAAAAATTAAAATCCCCACAGTTTTGAGGATTTTGAAAGTGTTGTTACAGTGTTTGAGTTATTTTAAGCCCTTACTCGAATATAACGTTACTTTATCTGACACAAGCGTGATTGTGATGTTTTTCTCTTCTCCACCCCATACACAATTGGTGTGTAATGTTTTTTCTTCACAGGAATCTGCAGAGCCTATAATTGCTTCTACTTCTACTTTGTCCATGCCGACTTTGATTTTGTCGTAGTTTTCTTTATTCACTTTAGAACAGCCAGCTAATGTAAGTAGTGCTGCTGCTAGTAGTAGTTTTTTCATTTCAACTCCTCGTGCTTAATGTTTATATTTTCTTATTTGAAATATTATCCCGAGTCTAGGGTGATCTAAGTAATGTATATCACCACTATAAACACGAGTATATTGAGACATTCTTGCTTGTTGTAATTCACCTTCGTTATCAATGAAATTGATATCTAGATCTGTTGTAACAAACAAATAATGTCTGACATGAATTTTCATTAGCCCTTCAACTTGCCATTTAAATTCATCGTTAATCGCTTGATGTTGTATAGGCTTATCTAAAAGGCTAATGTAACCATCATTACTGATGTTATTAATTGCTTTATAGCTGGTTGGTTTAGCAATTTTTTGGCCGGCTATGATTTCAATACTTGGCGCTCGTCGGCTACTCATTTCAGGAAAGCGCCAGCCAGTATGTAATATTGGATTCAAACCTTTACGCTTTAATTTATTTAAAACAGATTCAAATTGAAACTGTTCTTCAGCGAGCAAATACATTGAATCCATATGATCTTGCGGCTCTGCAAAGGGGGCTAATGGCAACGACTCCATTTGTTCAAGATAATTTCTATCATCATCACATTGCCAAGAGCTGGATGGCGAGACAATTTGCTGACTCAATTCTCTAGGATCAAATTGTTGTTCACCTTCCAAACATTGGATCTGACCTTGATTGTTTAGCCCTGTTTCTATCATATCCAATGTTTTTCGAGCCTGAATCGGTTTACGCTCAAGTTTAAAATCTTCTCGTAACTCAGGCGTTGGTTTTTGCTCAAAAGCAATGAGTTCAATTTCAAACCAACGGGTTGCGTTTGCATTGACTGCAAACACAGTTAAAAACGTCAATGTTGTGAGGTTTAAAAGCTTATGCTTCATGCAGATGCCTTTTTATCAAAATCATTTATCATGGCTCTGATTAATTTTAGTCTTTCTTGGCCATTTTTTTCTTCTATATTGAAGCGTAACTTATTTGCACCTTCCATTCTATAGACTGACGGATTACTTTGTATCAAAGCAATGATGAACGTTGGGTTAACTTTTGTATCTGAACTGAACTCGAAATAGCCACCTTTGATGTTCGCTTCTATTTTACTCACACCAATTTTGTTCGCTTGAAGTTTAATTTGCTGTATAGCAAACAAGTTTTTAGTCGCATCTGGTAACAGTCCAAAACGGTCAATAAGTTCAACTTTCATTTCGTCGATTTCATCGGCATTTGTAATAGAGGCGATACGCTTATACATGCTAAGTCGAATATTTACATCTGGAATATAGTCATCTGGTAGCAGCGCAGGAATTTTAAGATCTACTTCAGTTTGCTGTTGTAACAAGTTCTCAAGAGTTGGCTCTTTACCATCGCGTAGCGCTTGAACGGCATGTTCAAGCATTTCCATATATAGAGTGAAGCCAACTGACTGGATTTGACCACTTTGATCATCACCTAACAACTCACCAGCACCACGAATTTCTAAATCGTGTGTTGCCAGCGCAAAACCAGCGCCTAAGTCTTCAAGTGACTCTATGGCTTGTAGACGTTTTACTGCATCTTTACTGAGTGATTGGCTATTTCTAGTTAATAGATAAGCATAAGCTTGATGGTGGCTTCGGCCAACACGACCTCTCAATTGATGAAGTTGTGCAAGACCAAGCTTGTCAGCTCTATCCATGATAATGGTATTTGCAGACGGAATATCGATACCTGTTTCGATGATGGTTGTACACACCAGTACATTATGCTTTTGGTGATAAAAATCACTCATCAAGTTTTCTAATTCACGCTCGCGCATTTGACCATGGGCAACGGCGACACTGGCTTCAGGCACAAGCTCTGAAATGTCAAATGCCGTTTTTTCAATGGTTTCAACATTATTGTGTAAGAAATACACTTGGCCACCACGTTTTATTTCACGCAAAATGGCTTCTCTTATGAGCTCATCATTACGCTCTTGCACAAAGGTTTTCACAGCTAGGCGTTTTGCCGGTGGTGTAGCGATAATAGAGAGATCGCGCATGCCACTCATCGCCATATTTAGCGTTCTTGGAATTGGTGTAGCTGTCAGCGTTAAAATATCAACGTCAGCACGGAGCTGTTTAATTTTCTCTTTTTGACGCACACCAAAGCGGTGCTCTTCGTCAACAATGAGTAAACCTAAATCGTTGAACTTAATATTGTCTTGGATAAGTTTGTGTGTACCGATGACAATATCTATGGTGCCATTTTCTAACTTAGCTAATGTTTCTTTTTGCTCTTTTGTACTGTTGAATCGAGATAACACGCCAACTTCAACGGGTAAATCTGCAAAACGGTCTTTGAAGTTTTCAAAGTGTTGTTGAGCAAGAAGTGTGGTTGGTACCAGCACAGCAACTTGTTTGCCATCGTTTACCGCGGCAAATGCACCACGCATTGCCACTTCTGTTTTACCAAAGCCAACGTCACCACACACTAATCTATCCATTGCTTGATTAGATTGCATATCAGCAAGTACAGCTTCAATGGCGTTACGTTGATCGTCGGTTTCTTCAAATGGGAAGCTATCGGCAAAGTCACGATAGCCCTGACCATCAAGTTTAAACTTGTATCCTGGTTTACTCTGGCGTTTAGCATAGATATCGAGTAATTCAGCGGCAACGTCTCTGACTTTTTCTGCGGCCCGCCTTTTCGCCTTTTCCCACACATCTGAACCTAGCTTATGTAGTGGTGCGGATGCTTCTTCACCACCAGAATAACGACTCAGCATGTGTAAAGCCGAAACAGGTACATATAGCTTTGCTTCGTTCGCATAAGTGATGGTGACAAACTCGGTTGCAACACCAGCAGCATCAATTGTTTGTAAACCTAGGTATCTTCCCACACCATGATCTAAATGAACAATTGGTTGGCCTTCTTTGAGCTCGGCTAAGTTACGAATTAAAGCATCTTGGCCTTGCTCATATTTATGCTTTCTTCGGCGTCGTTGTGAAACCTTAATACCAAGCAATTCTTGCTCAGTTATAATATTAAGCTTCGGCTTACCAGACAGTAAAATACTTTGCTCGAGTGGACTGACAATAATACCGACATCATTAGAGGCAGCGATAAAATCATTGAGATGTTCAAACTGCTTAAGCTTTAAATTTGTTGTTTTCAATAATGTAAGCAATGATTCGCGACGACCGTCAGATTCAACACTAAATAAAATGCGTGCTTTTTGCTTCTTTTGATCAGCAACAAACTTTAATATTGTATCGTAAGGGTCTGCTTTTTTATGGTCTATTCGAATGCCATCAATTAAGGCCGCATCTAAATTTGTGTTTCCAGCTTTAGTAGGCAGGTTGGCTTGAGTTAAATTAATTCGAGCGAACTGTTTGAACTGTTGATAAAGTGACTCTACGGGTAAGTAGAGTTTTTCTGGCGATAACAGCGGCCTTAAAGGGTCAACTCGTCGGTTTTCGTACCGCTTTTCAACATCATCCCAAAAATTCTTTGCCGCATGTTCTATGTCAGCAAGATGCATAATTGCCGCATCTTCTGGGAGATAATCAAAAATGGTAGAAAGTGATTCAAAGAATAGGGGTAAATAATACTCGATACCTGCAGGCCAATTTGCCTTACTAACCTGCATATAGATAGAGTCTTGCTCAGAGCTTGCGCCAAACTCAGCTCGATAAGCAATTCTGAACCTTTCTATATCTTCAGGATTAGTAGGAAATTCATGGGCTGGTAAAAGGTCAATCTCTTTGACGGTATCACTTGAACGCTGAGTTTCAATATCAAATAAACGGATTGAATCTATTTCGTCGTCAAAAAAATCAATACGGTAGGGCGCTTTGTTGCCCATTGGGTATAAATCGACAATAGAGCCTCTCACTGCGAATTCACCATGTTCCATAACTTGTTGAACATGTCGATAACCCGATTCTGTTAATGAGTCTTTTAGCTGCTGTGCATCAACCGTATCGCCACATTTAAATTTAAGTGCTTGACCATAAATAAAACTAGGTGGCGCTGTTCTAAGCATGAGTGTTGAAACTGGAATAATTAGAACAGTTTTACTTTGCTGCTTTAATGCATTCAGCGTTTCAAGGCGTTGTGAAATAATATCTTGGTGTGGCGAGAAGTGATCATAAGGGAGCGTTTCCCAGTCAGGGAATGTCATCACCTTATGTTCTTGTAATAAATAGTCTAACTCTGTTTCAAGGCGCAAAGCAGAAGGGGTGTCGGGGGTGACAATAACTGTCATCATTTTCTTATCAGCTATATTTGCACTGATCGTGAGCGCTAAGCCACTACCTGTTAACTGTCCCCAACTAATTTTATCTTTGTTATTTTTTACCCAAGGCATGGATTGCCAATGCGCAGACGCCATGAAAGCTCCTATTTATTCTAATAATTCTGAGAATTAGAGGTGGTTAACACCACCCCTGTTTAGTCTCTATAAATTTTTTGTAAGTCACCGTAATGGTCGATACGGCGGTCACGTAGATACGGCCAAATACGGCGAACAGATTCACTACGGGCCTGATCAATGTCTACCGTTAAGGTTTGTTCTTCTTGCTCATCAGCATGAAGCAACATTTCACCTTGAGGACCTGCAACAAAAGAGTTACCCCAAAATTGAATACCTTCACTTTGACCTGATGGATCTGCTTCATGACCTACACGGTTTACTGAAATCACAGGCACTCCATTTGCAACAGCGTGCGCACGTTGCGAGATGATCCATGCGTCACGTTGACGAATTTGCTCATCTTTATCATCGCGAGGGTCCCAGCCAATCGCTGTTGGGTAAATTAATAACTCAGCGCCAGCCATTGCCATTAAACGTGCAGCTTCAGGGAACCATTGGTCCCAACATACTAATACCCCTAATTTTCCAACTGACGTTTGAATTGGTTTAAAGCCCAAATCACCAGGCGTAAAATAGAACTTTTCGTAAAAACCAGGATCATCAGGGATGTGCATTTTTCTGTATTTTCCAGCGATGCTGCCATCGGTCTCCAATACAACTGCAGTATTGTGATATAAGCCCGTAGCACGCTTTTCAAATAGAGAGGTTACAATTACAACATTCAGTTCTTTCGCGAGTTCACCATAATTTTCAGTCGAAGGACCTGGGATCGTTTCTGCTAGATCGAACAGATCTGTATCTTCTGTTTGGCAAAAATACAGGCTTCGGTGAAGTTCTTGAAGCACAATAAGTTTGGCACCTTGCGCTGCGGCTTTTCTAATTTCAACGACTGTTTTATTGGTGTTTTCACTAACGTCACTTGAGTTACTGTGTTGAACAATGCCCACTTTTAATTTATTAGACATGTTAAATCCTCTTTAAAAAGCCTTTCGGCAATTGCATGGTAATACAGTGTAAGCTGCCAAATTGATGAATGATTGGTACACAATCAACCCCAATCACAGTATGTTCAGGATAAGCAAATTGGATTTGTTTCAGTGCAAGCGCATCTTTTTTGTCATTATAAACAGGTACGAGTACCGTTTTGTTGATAATTAAATAGTTCGCGTAAGTTGCTGGTAGGCGCTCGCCTTCATCATTGAGGATAGCTTCTGGCCAAGGTAGCTCTATTAATTTATAAGCCTCACCTGATGGTGTGTTAAATGAACGTAACTGTTCAGCCATTTTAGCTAAAGCAGCATGATGTTCATCATTTTTATCATCGCAGCTAACGTAGACTAAGGTATTTCCTGGTGCAAATCTCACTAGGGTATCGATGTGACTGTCGGTGTCATCACCTGCTAAATAACCGTGTTCGAGCCATAAGAAATCATTAGCACCTAATTTGTCTTTTAAGATTGCTTCAACGTCATCTTTTGACAAATCTGGGTTGCGGTTATCATTTAATAAGCATTCCGTGGTTGTTAATAATGTGCCTGCTTCATTAATTTCAATGCCGCCACCTTCGAGTACCATGTCCACGACATCATAATCATTCTCAGGTGCTGCAAGCTCATTGACCAGTACACTATTGATTTTATTATCTAGTTCAGCAGCAAATTTATTTCCCCAGCCTGTAAAGGTGAAGTCTTTAATTGATAGCTGACCTTCAGCATTTTGGGTTGTAATAGGGCCGTGATCTCGAGCCCAGGTATCATTGCAAGGGGTAACTACAAAGTGAACTTTTGTAAGGTCAACTTCATAGCTTTTTAGTAAATTAGAAATGTGAGCTTTGAGTGATTCATCGTGGGCAACAATGACCACATCTTCAACTTGTGAAATTTGCTGGCATAAAGCGATATATATGGGCTCAACTTTCTCTAAAATATCTGACCAATCAGTGTCTAAATGAGGCCAAGTTAGCATAACAGCATCTTGCTCGGCCCATTCTGGTAAAAGTGTAAATTGCATTAGCGATTGACATAAAAGAAATACAATTCTCTATTTTATCATTTACACTCGAACTGTCAGTATTTTTGTCTGCTAGTTACTTATTTTGCTTCTTTTTTAGTTGTCGGGTTTGTGCATGTAGACTTGCTCTGACCATTAACTCTTGATCGTCGTCTCTTATTTGTACAAAAGCTAAAGTATGCTGATATTGATTTTCACCTAAATATTCAACGTCAATGACTTGTGTATAACAATAAATTGCACTGGCTTCATGATTTAAAAATATTTTGGTTCTTAGGTTCTGACCAACTGAAAAAGGGGAAGTACACGTTACTTTAAGACCACCACCACCATAACTATCACAATATTGATTGTTATCGTCGGGTTGCTCTGTTGCGAGAATATGACTCATTATAAGGTCAATTTTTCGAGACTGTGCTCTTAGGTATTCAGCTAGTTCAGAAGCCACATCACCTAAATTTCTTAGTGGCCTTAATGCATTTACGTCTAATTCATTCACCTCATTAGCTAGCCTAAAAAGAGGTGGGATGGAAAGCTCTAATGCTTGTTTAGTTTGCGGTACTGCACTCTTATCTACAGCAAACAGATTAACTTGATTTGCTTCTTCTACTTGAAAATAGGCACTAAACTCTTCTTTTAAGTTGCTGCTCATTTGGTTATGGTTTAATTAAATTTAAAGTATATTAACCTTGTTTATTGTTAATCTCTAGTTTTGTTGTTCCTATCTAGCTTCACATGATATTTTATAGAACACATCATACAAATAGATTGTTCTGTAAAATAATGTTATATGTTATAAAAAGAACAAGGAAAACAATGAAGATCCCAGCGCAATTAAAAGAGGGGAGTAAAGTTGTAATTTGTACATTCTCATCTCCAGTTCCCCTGAGTTTCGAAAAACGTTTTAATGAATGCATAAAGACTTTAAAGTCGAAAGGGCTAAATGTTTATATTGATGAAGATGTCTTATCTGATGTAGCCATTTCAAAACAGCGCATTGCAAATTCATTAAATAAATATCTATGTGACGATAAGTATGATGCGGTTATTCCACCATGGGGTGGTGATTTTGCCATTGAAATTTTGTCATTGCTCGATTGGGAAAGTATTGCTAAATCAAAACCAAAATGGATTTTTGGTTTTTCTGATGTAAGTACTTTGACAACAGCTATTACAAGTAGAGTAGGTTGGTATACCATTCATAGTGCTAACTTGATGCAAATTGCAGGAAATGAAGACTGCAATTATGTTAAATCACTATTTGATTTACTTTTCAATGCAACTGAGGGCTATTCGTTTGAGCAGAAGTCTTCTTCTTATCATGAGTTTGATTATCCCGATTATATAAGAGAGCCTTTATCGTCTTATACATTGGACACCTTGAGTGAATTGATCACCATTAATAATGTTAATGAAAAGTCATTAAAAGGGTCATTAGTTGGTGGTTGCCTTGATACCCTTCAATTGACGATGGGTTCAAAGTTTTTATCCTTGGGTAATTTAAGAAATTCAGAAAGCAATATCGTTTTTCTAGAAAATGCTGAGTTAAGTACTATGCAATATAAGCGCGCTCTTTTGAGTCTTAAATTAAAAGGGGTCTTTTCAAATTGTAGCTGTATTTTAATTGGTAGAAATAAATTTGAATATTTGAATAACTCACTTGGAAATGAAGAAAAGACATTAACAGATGCACTTGCTGACCTAAACATCCCAGTTATCGGAAACTTAGATATAGGTCATGTTTCTCCAAACTTCTCTCTAGTAAACGGTGCAGAAGCAGAAATTAGCTTTGTTAAAAACAAAATAATCTTAAAGCAAACTCTTTAATAAAATTATTACTATTCAATGCTTTGTGCTTTACCTTTTTTGGGGTGGAAAACCAATCTACTTTTAACTGATTAAAAGTATTAGTTTTTCACCTGTCTTCTAGTATTTTTATCTCTTTCTCTTATTATCCCTTAAATTTAAATTGATATCATTTTAGATTTACATTAAATTAGTACTAAAGGGTTAGTTTTATTTGCCGTTATATAAAAATAAATTGCATCGCTTATTGTGGATGCCAATATGAGTTATCTTAACTATGGATTTTAACAACTCGTTATCTCATTCTGCCCAGTGCCTTAAGCAAGCTATTCCGCTCCTGGTTAAATATAAAATTCCTGTAACCCCAATTAATTATGCAATATGGTATTGTTACGTTCTAGGTAGTAACTTGGCTTTAAATTTTGAGCTCGATAATATTCTAGCTGAACATGGTACGTGTACAGCTTCATCATCTAGGTATTTATTTGATAAGTACCTATCAGACAAAGATTTGGCCTTGTTTCATCAAATTTCTGATAACTTTCAAGGCACGATTGAGTCTGTTCAAACAGATATTGACACAACAATACAGAGTTCACAAAACTTTAACTCTGTGTTGTTGCAGTGTAAAAGTGATCTAAGCTCACTCGATAAATCCGACATATCTAGTTTTGATAATGTACTCAATTACGTCGAAAAATTGACTGAAGAGTCTGTTTATATGCAGCAAACTGCATTCTCTTTTCAAAAAAAATTGCAAGCTGCTTATAGTGAAATAACTATACTAAAACAAACCCTTGAAAATACGCAAGAAGCGGCAAACACAGATCAGCTTACTGGCTTACTTAATAGAGGCAAGTTCGATGAGGATATTGTTGTACATATAAATAAATTTATAAATGACAAAGCAATATCTAAAACACTAATTTTTTTAGATATTGATTATTTTAAACAATTTAATGACGATTTTGGACATCAAAAAGGCGATGATGTGCTTAAAGTTGTAGCTAATAAACTTACCAGACATTGTTCAAATAATGTTAAGGCTTACAGATATGGTGGTGAAGAATTCTGTATTCTAGCTGATTTTAAAAGTGTTAGTGAGGCTTTAAACTTCTGTCAGGCTATTCGACAAGACATTGAAAAGTTATCTGTTAAAGGTAGGAAAACTGGTAAAGCGATCCGTAATATAACAGCGAGTTTTGGTATTGCTTTTTATAAACACAAACAAAGTTTAGAGGACTTTATTGCTTCTGCAGACAAGGCTTTGTATCTAGCAAAGGCCCATGGCCGGAATAGAGTAGAAATTGCACCAGCAATTTAATCAGATTTTAACGAAGTAATTAGACGTTATAATGTGGTTTTATTTTACATAGATATGTTTACAATGATCTTGTTTTCACACTTATGCCTCATGCTTACCCATGATGTGTTTTCGGCCGCATTTAGCGGCCTTTTTTGTAATTTCTTTTTTTCAACCTGATTTCTTTATTTCTCTTATATTGCTTTAACAGCTCTACTCGTTAATTTTCACTTAAACTGCTCCCAGAATACTACGGATTTGCTTAAATTCAGTCATATATTTCTGTTTTTTCGGTTTGTCATATAAGAACTCAATAATTTGATTAAATACAATTATTAAAGTGTCCTGTTTAAAAAGCAGAACAATTTTATGCTAAATAGGCAGCCCCAAATTAGTAACTTCTTAGCTTCGATACATCTTTAAACAACAAAATTAACACTAACTTTACCTAAAAAGCGCTAGCTTTAAAGCTATCTATACAAATCATTTAAATTCAGGTATTTACTCTTTTATGCGATCTAAATATTCCTAAAATATTTCTAAAACATTCCTAAAACATTCCTTCCTCATCTTGAGAAACAACGTAGATTCAATTTATAAATGAATGCGATAGAGAGGCTATCGATTAACCTAAATTACATAGCCACACTAAAAAGCGTTCAGGCTGGCCAGTTCTTAACATCTATTATAAATAATTAAATTATAGGTTGGGTTGGTGTGTATGAATTTAATGTAGGCAAAGACATACTTTTTTAGTATGTCAATTGTGTCTGAAATCCAAGCGGCAAGTTTGCAAGGAATAAAAAGTATGAGAATAAATCCACTTAAGAAATCAATAGTATTGGGTATACTTTTAGGCTCACCATATCTTAGTATGGCAAACGTTGGACCTGTGGGATTTGACCCTGGTATGAAAAAAGCGGTAGCTTATGCCTACCCTTTTACACTAGATGAAACTGAATTCCCGGCAACTTTTACTCCCAAATGGATATGTGAAGGCGGCATTGATCAGTGTCAACAAAATTACGCATCGGGATATTATAGTCTGACTCAAGATCGGATTGACTGTGAGATTAGAACACCATTTGATGCTCACCATAAGTTTCAAAACAACCCACATTCTGGAGCTCATTGCCCCTCATACTTTTCGTGGAGACGAGATCAAAAAGGTGATTTATATAGTGACTTAATTGTCGAAACCAGTCACCTGACTTATAACCCTAACAATCCCAGTTATATCTATGTGCCTTATACTGGTTTGCAAATTAATGCTTATACAAATGTGTATCCTGGCGGGCTCCCTTTTTCAGATCAAATACCGATCAAAACCTTAAATAAGATCCAGTTCTCCTATCGAGCCAAAGCGTGTATACCAACTGATAAACCTTTGTCAGAATATTCTCATGGTCGAGTAACTTATTATTTTGCCATGTACAACACCCAAGGCAAGACCACACTCTCTGGTAGTAATGGTTTGGAGGTGGCGATAAATCTCTCACGTTATGATTGGGAGCAACCTGAGTGGATGCCGGGTGGAGTGATAGAGCCAGGTCCAAAAGCGGGTTGGGAATGCATTAATCAAAACAACCTTCCTCAACCAGAAGGTCATTGTAATAGAGGCACCATTCAAATTGATGCACCTTCATGGCAACTCACTGACGAGAACTGGTTACAAGTTACTCGTAAAGCCAGTTGCTCAGTTGGAGTTGATGGTATAAAGCAAAATGAACCATTTCGTGAGGTCACCATTGATGTAAAAGACATCTTACAATCGTTGATTAATCAAGGCTTTGTATCCCCCGATTATTTTGATGATGCAGTTTATGTTGGTGGTATTTTAGGTGGTATTGAGTATTGGGGTCCAGCACTGGTTCAATCGCATGTAAAAGGACATACCTTATTTCAAGGTCCAGCTTTTACATTAGAGCAGCCTTCTGAAGAGCCGTTACCTGTTGGAAAGGTATTACTTGCAGGGGCAGGAATGAATGTATTTTACCGTAATCAACAGGGTGAATACTGTCGATTTGTTAACGATGAACATGCTGGTAATCCTAATAAAAGTCAACTTCCTTTGATTGACGAGTATGTAAACTCACCAATAATGTGTCCTGGTCATGAGTATTATGAACCAAAGTTGCCTGTTGGAAAGGTATTACTTGCAGGGGCAGGAATGAATGTATTTTACCGCAATCAACAGGGTGAATACTGTCGGTTTGTTAATGATGAACATGCTGGAAATCCTAATAAAAGCCAGCTTCCTTTGATTGACGAGTATGTAAACTCACCAATAATGTGTCCTGGTCATGAGTATTATCAGCCCTAAACCCACCAATTCGAGCGATGTATGGATGAAGCGGTTTTAATCCTCGTTTCTAGGGCGTGTTGTTTTTTGCTAAAGGTGCAGCAAATATTAACACGCCCTAGTGAGCACCGTTCTTACCAGTAATTTCTTGCGTTAGTAATTGCCGATTAATGTGGTCTTTTATTGCCTTAATATAAATTTTGATGAAATTTTAGCTAAGAGACGATGCATAACATACAGAGCAAGTCATCATTACGAATAAAAGACAATGTTAATGGAACTTTAATTTCTTTTTGTAGGATTATATATGATCAAACTTTCTAGATTTAAATTGATGTCATGCTTAATTAAATCCACTGTTTTTTTAGGTGCTTTGGTTTCAGTACAAAGTGCTAATTCTAAAACAGAGTGGGGCCCAGAAATGG
Organism: uncultured Pseudoalteromonas sp.; assembly: GCA_964479805.1. GTDB lineage: Bacteria > Pseudomonadota > Gammaproteobacteria > Enterobacterales > Alteromonadaceae > Pseudoalteromonas. Next base: position 82,736 of record CAYZOE010000005.1, read on the forward strand.
TTCCGATCGCACTGGCAGCGCCTTTTACATACGGAGGAGTGGATTTTGACCCCTCATTTCCGATAAAGTGGTTGTGTGAAAATGGTGATGGTTATTGTGCAAAGCCTTACGGTTCAGGTTACTTTACCTTTACTCAAGACCGTGTTGATTGTCCTATTCGTTCACCATATAGCTTAGAGTTTTTCGATAATCCAGATCATGCAGGACAGCTTTGCCCTACTCATTTCCAGTGGGCACGTGATTCAAACAATGATCTTTACGCTGATATCTTAGTAGAAACATCTCACCTTAATTTCAGACCAGGTAGCCCCTATATATATAGTCCTTATTCTGGTTTGCAGTTAAACATGCCTAATCAGGCTTTTCCGTACGGTGGAGTACCTTCGCAATTAGCAATTAATGCAAATACCCTACACAGTGTCGAATTCGAATATAGAGCCGCGACGTGTGTGCCTACAGCTAGGCCTCTGAATGAATATTCTAATGGTCGTTTCATAGTTAATTTATCTATGTGGAATCCTTACCAGCTTACGCGCTCTGGTACTAATGGTTTTGATATAACTATCAATCTCAATAGTTACACATGGTCAATCCCAGGTTTTCCTGGCAGTGTAGCACAGCCAGGGAAACCTGCTCGCTGGGAATGTGAAAATATGAACGTAAAAACTCCACCGGGTGAGGGTTGTGGCCTAACAGTTATGAATATTCATGCTCCTGATTGGCAGCTTACACAAACCAACTGGTTGGATTATAAAAAGGCGCCATACTGCTCTGTTCAGCAGCACGGTATACAGCCTAGTGCCCTATTCCGTAAAGTGAAACTTGATGCGAAGGAAATTTTTCAAGAATTAGTCGACTTAGGGTTTATCACGCCCGAATATCTGGCGGGAGCCACATATACCGGTGGTATTGTTGGCGGTATTGAATTTTGGGGGCCTGCCCTAAACCAACTTCACATTAAAAATTATAAAGTCTACAGGACAGCTCCTTACACGCTTAACCAGCCTGTAGGAAGGGTACTGCGGGCACAAGATAAAAACAATATCTATTACAGGAATACCTATGGTCAATATTGCATTTATGCTAACGACCAACATGCAGGTTACCCAGATAGAAATACATTGCCGGAATTGACAGAGTTTTATAATGGTGGCTTCCCTTTATGCCCGTAAGCCGAAAGTGCTGGAGGTAATTTCACAGTAAAAAACACCGTTATAGACTTATTTTTAACTCGCCTTATAAATCTGGCGATATTGAACATCAAAGCTAAGTTTGTTTTTTATTTATCGATGTATTCATTGTTAATGCTGGAGAAGAAGTTTATGTATGTCAGTTTAGTCGTTCAAGGTTATCTTCGACGCATCACTGTTATTTTGTTAAGCGCTGCGTATTCTGGTGGAGCATTAGCCAGTGCAGTGCATCAAATAAATCATGATCAGCTCGGGAGAATCACTCAGTTTGAAGTATCACAGTTCTCCTCACAGACCTTTGAATATCTAGATACCGGAGCTGCAGGTGCCAATGGGCAACACTATAAAACCCAGCGCAGTGACGGGAACGTAAATTTCAGTTTTGATGTGCTAGGCAGAGTCACCAAAATGCAAGATGGTGAGGGGTATACTTTTTATGATTATGCCGACCAGGGGTATTTATCAGCCGTGGTGCGCTCTAGTGACTCGGTCAAAGGCAATGCAGATGACAAAACCATTGGCTATACCCGGGATAATAATGGTCAGTTGACTCAATTGGTCTATCCGGATGGTGAGACGATTCAATACAGTTACGACCCGCTCAACAGCCGTCTTACAACGGTGAATAATGTTACTAACAATGAAGTGCTAACCTATAATTACAATACGACCACAGGGTTGGTTGACAGCATTACTCGAAATAATGGCTTTAGCCTTGAATTTGACTATGACCAAGTAGGTAGGTTAATCAAAAAGACCTGGCAGCATGGCGGTCAAACAATTTCGTTTGAGATAAACCTAGATACGGACGGCAATGTGCAGTGGCTGAAAAAGACAGCAAACGGCAGCACTTCTATGGAGCAGTACAGCTATAATGACCAGCAACAAGTGACTAAAGTGGTGTATTCCACCGATACCGTTATTAACGAAGCAACAGATAGGGTGGTTAAATACAGTTACGACCTCGCTTACAAGCGCACAAGCCTTCAGGAAACTACGGCAGGAAATACAACCCGCCATCTGACATATCAGTACAACAATGCCAACCAATTACAGACCATCACCAATGTCCTTAAAAGTAAACCATATGCCACTTTAAGCTGGGACTCTGCAGGTAATTTAAAGCAAAAAATACAAGGAGGCCAAACTACCACATACGACTGGTATCAGTCAGGCTTGCTAAGGCAAGTCAGTGAGCCAGGCTTGACGGTCAGTTATACCTATGATGGTAAAGGAAATCGCCTAAGTAAAACCGTGAATGGCATAACCACAGACTTTGTTGTGGACACGGCGCGAGGATTACCCTCTGCGGTACAAGCTTATCAGGGCAGTACGTTATTGAGCAGCTTGTCGGACACTGGACAAACTCTGCAGGGTAATCGCCGCCATGCCCTAACAGATTTTTTAGGCTCGCCACGTTATCTTACCAATACAAGTCTTAGCATCATCGACAGTGAAGACTACGACATTTATGGTAGCCCACTGGACAATGGCCTTACCGATTCGCCGGTGCAATTTATTGGCGAGCAATACGATGCAGAGGTGGGCCTTTCACACTTGCGTGCACGCTATTACTCTCCCGATTTAGGGATATTTATCAGCCAGGACCCCATTGGCTTTTCTGGAGGCAGTTACCTGCACGGTTACGCGTTGGCCAATCCTGTTTCGTTGGTTGATAGGACAGGAAATAGCCCAAAATCAGCTATAAATGCACAAGTTTTTCCATATACAAATGGCCATTCCTATGTTGTCACAGATGATGGGCGCCACTTCATAAGAGGTCCGAATGGGAACATTGTTAATCACATCAGAAACGCCTCTCCTATTCGGAACAATAACACCCCCTCGACGATGGGCTCAAAACAACAGGTAACTATACCAAATGTAGGGACCTTTCCTATTAGCTCACTGCTTGATGTCAATCCTAACGGGAGTGTATACGGTCCTGTAGAAGAAAGAGTTCGCCTGAAACGTGCTGTAGAGAGCGGAGGAGTAATTACCAAAGTTGATGGAGAGCTTCTATTTCCTGAAGACTTAAGAACTGACTTATACCTTCGAAGAGTTACAGTTCAATTTGATGGTCAAAATTATGGACATACCTTTTATCTATTCGATAATCTTGGTATCCCGACTCATAATTACAATCCCGCGCCGAGATCTTTACCAAAGTCGCAAAGCTTCGAACCGAGTAGCTCCGCGTTTCCCAATAGAGTCTGGGGTGATCCTTCTGTCGCTAATTTAAATGAAACAAGTTTCCACTTTGATTCAAACTCTGACGTTATATTCCGATTTCCGGGCGGCGTTTTGCTAGACGGAACAGCAGCTCTCATTGACCAAAATCTTGCCAATATTACCGGTGCTACCTACGACCCCATTACCCAAGAGCTAATTTTTCTCGGAGTTGATGGGGGGCTGACCAGCACAGCTGTAAACATGGACTACTTTCACACTGCAATACAGGCAGTCTTTGGTTCAGCTATACCCCCTTTCGTATCTCTCGACCCAGCAGCTCGGCCCGAAGCCAGTTGTAACACCTTCGCCTGTATTAATGTCACTAATGCTTCAGACCAGGACGGTATCTTTGAAAATGGCGAGCAGGAAGGGTTATTGTTCAATTATGTTCCTTTCTGGAGCGGGGAAGACAATTGGGTGGATATTAGGGTGCGGGCACATAACGTAGCCAACCCTGCAGTCACTTACGACTGGACTCAGCGTTTAAATGCGTCAGCCAATTGCAGCATAAAGGCGAGCGGGCGTTGTTTGATGCAGCTGTCTACAGGTATCCTCAGTGGTGCACCAGCAGGGATCAGTACCTCAGTTTTGCAGCAATACGGTGGATTCAGCTTGGGGGCCGATGGACAGGATTCACAATACGCGATTATTTTCGCCAACAACAGTGCGCCGTCGATGGTAGTGGATTCGGTGTCGATAGTACCTGAAAGGCAGCACCGCCGTTTTGGCGGACGCATAGAGCAGACTCGCTTGGGTTGGGTTATGTATGAAGCAGACCGAGTAATGAAAGCACTAGCAGTGGGCAAAGAGTCGTTAACCGGCACGATGTACGACAGTGAAAGCGTCAATGTGGGTGGTTATCAGAATATGTTACAGCGGTTTCAGGCAAATGGTGAGAGCCGTGTCAATGCTCGCATGTGGTTTACCCCCAATGATTTAACTCTTCGTCGTTCGGTAGATAGTAATGGTCAGGCCACTATGTTGTTTTCTGACAGCTCAGTGCAGTTGCAAACAGAATCGAACTTATTCTCAGGGCAAAGCGCTGGAAAGTCGGCTGAAGATTTTGCCAGTCATTTTACCTCTTTTTATGAACAGTTTGCCAAGTTAGATTTTCCGGTTCAGTCGCCCCAAGATGGCAGCATTATACAGGTGAAAATATTTGAAGAGTTGCGACAGGTGATGGAAGCTGTAGCGTTAGCCCGCTTTCTGCGAGACAACAACATTCCTCTTGACATGTGGTGGCTCGATACTTATGAGCCTCAAGAGGCTTTGGTACCTCGCTCAACCGATAGTGCCATCAATGAAATAAACTCCAGTGGTTTTTTTGTGCAGGCCAATGGAGGAGCGCAGTGGTTCCGAGACAATAGTTATGTAACTGGAGATGACTCAGAAGCGATGTTGGTAGGGGATGAGGCTGTCAGTGCCCGCCCGAGTGTGGCTGAAGGTAAAGCGGGTGATGTTCAGGACAATCAAAGCAGAGTCTGGAGTCTTGCCCAAGGGCAGGATAACTACCGGGCGGTGAGTGCCAGCGTTAACAGTAGAGATCAGACCAATACTCAGCAACTTACTCAGGTGGATTTAAGTTATCCCTCTGCTGCAGGTCGTTTGGGGTTTGTGCGTTACCATCATTCCCAGTTACCGGTAAATGAAGGGCTGGGAGAAGGCTGGATGTTGACTCCAGCGAGATTATTATTCAGCCGTCCTTCTTGGTTCGACACTGATGACCAGATGCAGGATAACAGCGGCGCTGCGCTTTCAACTTTAAATAATGGTGATACACAATTGCGATCAGGCAAGGTGGTGCTGTTGAGCGGTGCCAGCGGGGCGGTAATGAATTTTGAGTCAAGTATGACGGTTTCTTACAGCGGTAGCGATGATGATTATAGCGTTTCGGTATCTGGGCTGACTGGCGAGAATGGTCTTGTGCCAGAATTTGCTCCGGGTGATGTCAACGATGGCAGCACCTTGGTACAGCGTGCCAGTGATAAAGGATATTTACTTACAGACCGTAATGGCAAACAAATGTTGTTTGACGCAGAAGGAAAACTATATGCTATTGATTCTGGGTTAAGCCCATTGATTCAGTACACCTATAATACAATTGGCAGGCTCACGAGCATCAGTGACGGAGCCCAAACCCTGAATTTAACCTATACTGACGACAAAGTCAGCAGTATCACTGGTCCCGGGGGGGAACAGGTTACCTACAGCTATATTGGAGACTTGTTAACCCGTGTAACTCATGTTCGCAGTGGTGATACGGTGAGTTACGACTACGATGCCGATAATCGGGTGGTGATGTTAACCACACCGGATGATCGACAACCTGCCATGGCACAGATGGACAACCGGGGGCGGGCAACACTGCAACAGGACCTGGCAGGTAACCGCACGGACACTCACTTTTTAGTGAACACCTTTGACGGAACCCGCACTACTTATACTAAGGATGCACATAGTGGCAATATTACGCAGACCCTCCAAGATGCCCAAGACAGAATACTGTCTCAAACCAGTGCTACGGGTTTAACCAGTAGTGCCATTTATAGCGGAGGCAATCTGTATCCCAGCACAGTTGTTCCGGGGATCCCAGATGCTATTCATCCGGGTGTTACACAAACTTACAATAGTTTTGGACAGGTGACGTCCAGTCAGAATCTAGGTAACACCGGAGCTGGTGTGGTGACTTACACCTACGATAGTGAACATGGGCAGGTGTTAACCGCCACCGATGAAATGGGCAATGTCACACGTTACACCTATTACACCTTCAGAAACAGTGATGGCGTTCTTCTGGATGTGCGTCTCTTCGGTACTTTTTTCAAAGGGGTTAACGAGCAAAGTGAATCTTTGTTAAGAATTAATGAATATTACACAGCCGGAGTAAATGCCGGAAAGCTATCCCAGGTCAAAAATGCCAACAATCAACTTCTTGCTCAGTACAGTTATTACACTAATGGTCAGTTGGCCAGCATGACGGATTCTGCCGGGCTGGTGACAAGTTATCAATACGATAGTCAGGCACGTTTGTTCCGGGTATACCCACCACATTATATTGGTAGTAATGATTACATTCAGTATGGCTACAATGACGGTGATAGAGTAACCCATGTCACCTCGCCACTGGGCACAACAGTTTATGGTTATGCTGCCAATGGTGATTTAGTTAGCGTGACAACTCCCTCAGGGAATGCCTATCAGTTCAGCTATAGCCCTGTGACAGGTAAACTGGAAGAATCACGCCAGTTGCTTGCCGGTTCTGATGCCATCACCCGGTATCGATACGACCGTTTTGGGCTGATGGCAATTATCGCGCCAGACGGTTATGCGCAGCGCTATCTGCGCAATGACCTAGGATTGACCACACAAATTGCGTGGGGCTATGACAGCGATGGAGATGCATTGTTTGACACTGAAGAATCGATTTACGGTACAGTTAATGGTAATGCTGACTCTGATAATGATGGCATTTTTGATGGTATTGAAGCTCTAGCCTTTGGCAGTGCTCCGAACAACAGCGATGCCGATTCTGATGGTGTTAGTGATTACGATGAATTGTTTGTGCACTTTACCGATCCGAACAGTGACGATACAGATGGTGACGGTATCAATGATGGTGATGAAGTCAATTTTTACAAAAGCGACCCCACTAGCAGTGATACCGATAATGATGGCTTGAGCGATGCGCAGGAGCTGCTGATATATAGCACCGATCCAAATCTGTCCGACAGCGACGGTGATGGTCTGAGTGACTTTGATGAAATCCTTACATACAACACCAACGCAACACAATCTGATGAGGACAATGACGGTTTGAATGACCGCATTGAGGTGCTTATCCATAATACTGAATCGGATAATCCCGATACCGATGGTGACGGTATAAATGATGGGCACGAAGTTGCGATTGATCGAAACCCGCTGGTGAATGAAGCAGCAGTTTTAAAGATACTGGAGGGCTAGATGCAAGTTAATATTCCACATGAAAAGTCAAAATACCACCAACTATGGAAGGTAGGTTTGATGTTTACTGCGTTATTTATTGTCGTATATATGCTCGTGAGCAGGATTATTGAGCAAGATAAGCTTTCCTTTGAAGGCAATGAACTTTTTCATGCACCTTTTGAGAACACAACGAGTAAGAAGCAGGCAGAGTTTGTAATACCCTTGGAGGTCAACCATCTGGAAACATTTCCGTCGGACTTACCTGTTATGACCGCTTTTGAGCCTGAAACCAACTCTCCCGTCGAGTGCATGGGAGAGGGCTGTCAGTCAGTTTCGAAAAACAGAAGAACGGCTAATACTGATATTGTTATAGAAAATCGCTCAGGCAGGACTATTGACGACATTAATACCGCTCCTGTTGCTTTCCATGAAGATATTCTGATCCCTGTGGACGACGATAGTTTTCTGTGTAGCCGAATTGCTGATGGACAAAAACTTATCTGTGAGTCAAAAGCACCAGCACAGAGTTTGGTATTTATACCTTTGAAGAAACAGGCAAGGCATGGACGGGTTAGATAGTCATACCCACCATCATAGCAAGCAAGATCACGATTAGGCGGCAATCAACCTAATCCAAACGGCGTATTAATCCGTGGTGTTCATGTTGATTTTGGATTAATTAAAAGGCGATTTTACTACACCGAATGCCCGACTTAGTTGTGTTGTGGTGGTTTAACTGCCACTGGGCGAGAAAGGCCGCAGTCTGGGTGTTTGACATACTATGTGGCTTTAAAAATCTATTGGTTACGACTTGAATTTATCAATATATATCGGAGAATTTAAACATGAAAAAAATTGTTCTATCACTTATCTCAATGCTCTCTTTTTCGATTCATGCCGCTGTTTTAGAAGGTCATGTGTCGGAATTAACGGTTTGTGTCCCAGACTTTGGTGGGCATGTTTTGTACACCGCAAATGTGGGAGGCTCTCGCATAGCGATTAATCATTATTTGGATATCGACAATAATCGACTCAGTGAAGTGGCGGGGCGTGAAATGGTAAAGATGCTTTATTCTGCACAACTGGTAAATAAAAGAGTACGTGTTGAATATACACCTAATACTATGAGCCTTTGTGGTCAAGCCGTCATAGGTTTACCAACTAACATAGGAAATTCGTTAAGACTCTTAGACTAAATGTTTTTAGAAGTAATAGCGCACACGCTTTTAACTTTGACTAAGCAGTTTAAACAAAGAATACAATAATAAAATAAATCGGGTTGAAGTAAAAAACCAATGGGTTGGCCGACCACCTCCCTGATGATAGGTGTTATGAGTTGATTTTTTTTAAAAATCATTTTGCCAAAAGTTAATTGTTAGCGGTTGAGGCGGAGAATGTTTGGCTACAAATCAGTGAGTAAGCTTAGGTGGCAAAAAACATTCATCCCCTTTCTTATTAAGTCGTGTTGATTTTTACTATACATATCGTATGAACCAATAAATCGTTAAATTTGCTTTTTCTCATCGTAAATTTTCCTATTTTAGTTGATGTAAAGTTCTACATACGAGCTGTTTCATGTATTTGGGAAATGTCAGTGTAAATAGAAGGTTACCAAAAGTACACCGATTGTGTTAACAGATAGGCAGTTATAGACTTAATTTGTCGATTTGCATTATAGGATAAACAATTTTATTTCTAAAATGTAAAAGATAGCTTTGTTTGTATTATAAGTTTGATACTGAGAACAAAGCAGTATTCATATATTTAAAAAAATAACTTGTGATTCTTTGGAAAAACACTTCAATTTTATACATATTTAATTGTGATGTGGAATTAATTATTCCATGATCATAATGTTATGTTATATTGTAACATTAATTTATTTCATTGTTATATCTATCTATTTGTGGAGAAGCATTTAATGAGTCGTTTGATAATTTTTATATTTAGTTTGGTGTTTTTGTTTTCAGCCTCAATAGTTGAAGCAGCAGGAAACGAAAAGCATTACCCCGGGTTATTCTTAGGGGCTACTCACGCTGATGGTGAAACTGACTATGCATTGGGATTTGAATATGAATATAAGATAACCAAAAATTTCGGTATAGGTGGTATTTGGGAGAGAACACCGTCGGGTCACGGCGGTGATGGCGTCAATGTCTCAGTTGCTTCTTTTTTTTACCATCCAACACCAGAGTGGCGATTAGGCCTTGGTTTTGGTGAAGAACGCATTGGTGGTCCTAAGGTCAAACATAAAGACTTGGTTCGCGCCAGTGCCGCATACGAAATGCAATTAGAAAAGTTTATTATTGCACCAACTTTAGCGATGGATTTTGTCGATAGCGATGAAATTGTGGTTTTGGGTTTGGCGGTTATATTGCCTTTTTGAAGTAAAAGAACCTAGGAGCAAAACATGTTACAGCTTTGTTATGTAAGTAGTGCAAACGATAAATTCAAAACGACAGAACTTGTAAAGCTTCTTAAACAGGCACGGCTTAGCAATGAAAATAACGCTATTACAGGCCTTCTTCTTTATGATGGTATTGGTACTTTTGTACAGGTATTAGAAGGCGATAGTCAAAAAGTAGAAGCGTTGTTTTCCAAAATTAAAAACGATAACCGACACAAACGTGTGAATGTGTTGAGTAAGCTTATAATTCAAGAGCGTTCATTTGGTAATTGGTGCATGGGGTTCAGGTATTTGAATCATCTCGATATAAAAAATTTAGAAGGTTTTTCTGACTTTTTAAATGATGATGTTAGCAAGCTGAATAAAATCAATCATAAAGATGCGGGGCTTGCAATTAAGCTGCTTGAATATTTTAAACAGCAAGCCAAAACCGAAGCAGAAGACAAACACAACATTTGACCAATTTTCTTAAAGGTGAGCTTATGCTTTCAAGATTAAAAATCACAGAGAAAGTTTATTTTCAAGGCGCTGTGCTGTTTATATTAGTGCTAATGATGGGCTCGGTTTCTCTCTTCCAATTACAGAAGATTGGTAAAGAGTTATTCGAAATTGCCGAAGAAGATATACCTCTCACTCTGATGCTAACTAAAGCGACAGAGCATCAGCTAGAGCAAGCTATTTATCTTGAACGGGCCTTCTTTAAAGCCGTTTTAGTTAAATATGATTATCCAGATGCTAAATATGAATTAGAAAAAAATATAAAAAAAGTATCTGAATATCAAAAGTTGGTAATTAAAGAGCTTGAGGGTGCTAAGAGTTTTGCTCAAGATGCCATAGACAAACTTCATACAGAAGAAGCTAAGATTGAGTATCGCAATGTTATAAATGGCTTGTCTTCGGTATTATCGGAGTTGATCAAACTAAGGGGAATGACTGAAGATGTAATAAAATACGCAAAGTTAGGAAAAATTGATGACGTCATAAAACGCGCCAAAGATATCGAAAACATTGAAGATGAGATAGATAAAGAACTTATAATGTTGCTAAACTCAATCCAAGAGTTTACTCAACAATCAGCCTTACAGGCAGAAGCCGATGAGTTGTTTGCCATTAAACTTATAACTATTTTGTTTATTTTAGCGTTTTTGATTTCTATATTTTTACCCTTTGTTATTGCACGCACTATAGTTACTCCTTTGAGAGATTTATTTCTTAGGTTAAAAGACGTCGCTGATGGTGATGGGGATCTTCGTATACGACTGGACACATCTCGTAGAGATGAAACCGCCGATGTAGCGCGAGCCTTTAACAGTTTTATGGAAGTTTTAAACAAAGTGATCCGAAATGTGTCGTCCCAGGCAGATGAATTAGGGGCATCTGCTGAAACAGGCTTAAGAGTTATGGAAACGACTCTGAGTAATGTTAAAGCACAACACTTAGAGACTGAGCAAGTAGCAACAGCTATCGAGCAAATGAGCACTACCACACAAGAAATAGCCGAAAGCACGAATGTTGCCAGTCATGTCGCTGATGTAGTCCGTAATAAAGTTCAAGAAGGCCAAGGTATAGCGCAAAGCACACACAAAATTATTGAACATTTAGCTGTTGAGGTTGAAGAAGCTTCTGAAGTCATTGCTGGATTAATGGCAGAAACTAATAACATTGGACAAGTTACAGATACTATTCAGGGTATTGCAGATCAAACCAATTTACTTGCTCTTAATGCGGCTATTGAAGCTGCTAGAGCTGGCGAAAGTGGAAGAGGCTTTGCTGTTGTTGCTGATGAGGTGCGTTCACTGGCTCAAAGAACTCGTGAATCTACCATTGACATTCAGGAGCTCGTACAAAGACTCCAGGAACAGGCTAGCATGGCAGTTCATAGTATGGAACGTGGAAAGTCAAGTACATTGCAATGTCTTGAGAAAGGCGTGGAAACCGCAAAGGCATTTGACGATGCGTCTGATGCAGTAAGTCAGATTTCTGACTTGAACACACAAATTGCTACTGCCTCAGAGGAACAAGCAGCTGTTTCTCAAGAAGTTAACAACGCGTTGTTGAAAATAAAACAGATTTCTACAGAAACATCTGAGGGTGCACTTGAAACATCAGATGCTAATGAAATTATTGCCAAGCGACTGATAGACCTGCATTCTAATATCAACATCTTCCAGACATCATAGCGATGTAAATTAGATGATAATCTTGCGGCAGGCGTTCAGGGTTCTGAGATCGTTAAAATAAAAAAAAAGCGAACCTGTTAGTTCGCTTTTTTTGTGAAGCAAATACTCGATTTTTGTAACTCCCCAAAATAAAGAAACAGTTCATAAGTAGAATTTTCCACTAACTAAAATAGGAAAATTTACGATGAGAAAAAGCAGGTTTACTGAAACTAAAATTGTCAGCATGATCAAAGAAGTTGAGTCAGGTATTCCAGTACGTGAAATTTGCCATAAAGATGGCATCGGCCAAAGCACATTTTATAAATGGCGCTTAAAGTATGGTGGCTTTGAAGCGTCTGATGTTAAAGGCCTCAAAGAACTTGAAGAAGAAAATCGTAAGCTTATAGATATGTTTGCAACGCTGAGCTTAAAGCATTCTATGCTTGAGGATATCATCGCAAAAAAGCTGTGAAAACAAGTAGACGCAGAGCTTGGGTCGAGCATTTAAAAGTTCAATTTAACGTCAGTGTCGCATTTGCTTGTGAAGTGGCAGGGCTAAGCCGCTCTGTTTTTTATTACAAACATAAAAGGCCATCAGATGATGAGGTTATCGACGAATTGCTAGCATTGGTCGAACGTCACTAAAGATAGGGGCTGCCCAAACTATTTTAAAGGCTTCGCAATAAGGAAAACCTTTGAATAAGAAGTGTGTTATACGAGCCTACAACATGTTAAAGCTGAATTAAAGACGTAAATGAAAACGCCGAGTAACCATAGATTCCCCAAGTAAAGCAAATTTGAGTGTGGATAATTGTTATTTGCTATCTGTATCTAAGGGGCCAAACATTCGTTCCAGACCTCGTTGACTAATAATCAGAACCCATTGATTATAATAACAATTCTGAAATGTTCCTGTGTTAATTTACATTAAAATTTCTTATTTTTATTCAATATAAAAAGGGTACCAAATGGAATATAGGAAAATTAAACAAAGCTTAATGGTGAGTAGCTTATTATGCTGGGCATTTTCATCGGTTGCTAATGTGGAAAACGGCAACTTTGACTCTTGGACAGGTAATGTACCAAATGGCTGGACAACCATAGACAGTGGGATCAGTGTATCGTCGCAAAGTGGCATTGTTAAATCGGGAAATTATTCGGCGCAGATTGTGGTCAATACTGGCTCTCAAAGTAATACAGACTTAAGACAGTCCGTTGCGGTAGAAGCAGGACAAACTTATACATTTTCAACTTGGATTTATCATACAGAAGGTGGAGTTAAAGCAAGACTAGTCGTTGATGGTTACCAAAACTATTCGAATCAAGGGTTGACCCAACAGTGGCAACAAATCAGTTTTCAGTATACAGCAGCAAGCAATAAATACATTGATGTAGGATTACGTTTTTATGATGTTAATGGCTTTGATGGCAGTGAAATTGTTTATGTTGATGATTTTCTGCCTACATCAGGGCAGACAACACCACCACCGAATGAAGGTTGCAATGATTACGAGCTGAATCTTAGTTTATTGACCGATAATTACGGTGAAGAATCTAGTTGGCAGCTCAGAGACTCTTTAGGTAATACGGCTTCATCTGGCAGCGGTTACGCTTCTAATACTCAATATACTGAAAATATTTGTGTAACGGCGGGAGACTATACTTTTACTATCTCAGATAGCTATGGTGATGGCATATGTTGCAGTTATGGAGAAGGCAGTTACACCCTGAGCATTGGCCAAAAGGTGCTAGCAAGCGGAGGCAGCTTTCAACTCAATGAAATCACGCCATTTACTATAGGAGATGGCTCAGGTACAGATCCAATAACACCGCCGACAGATCCTTCTGGCTACTATGTAACAACTCAAGGCTTGACAGGTTATGCGCTTAAAACAGAACTACATAACATTATAAAAACACACATCTCTCAAGGTTATTCAGCGATTTGGGACTTTTATGACATAGCGTCAAGAGACAAGTACTATGAAAATGATAATTCAATTTTAGACATGTACTCTGAGAACCCTACCGCAAAAGATAGCTACAATTATGTAGCGCTTACAGATCAGTGTGGTTCGTATAATAGTGAAGCTGATTGTTATAACAGAGAGCACTCTTTTCCTAAAAGTTGGTTTGGTGGCAAGGTTGAACCGATGAATTCAGATGTGCACCATATCTTTGCAACAGATGGTTTTGTAAATTCAAAACGCGGCAGCTACCCTTTTGGCGAAGTCGGTACTGCAAGCTTTGTATCAGATAATGGTAGTAAATTAGGTAGTGCGGCCAATACCATTAATTACTCCGGCACAGTATTTGAACCAATCGATGAATTTAAAGGTGATTTTGCTAGGGCATATTTTTATATGGCAACACGCTATGAAAATGTAATAAGCACTTGGCAAAATAATAGTAGTTACGGTAATAACGTGTTAAATGGAACCTCCAATCAAGTATTCGAAAGCTGGGTGATTACCATGCTTAAACAATGGCACAGCAACGACCCAGTTAGTCAAATGGAGTTAGATAGAAACCAAGCAGCATATGATTATCAGGGTAATCGTAATCCGTTTGTTGATCATCCTGAATTTGTCGAAATGATCTGGTAATAAGCCTATTTGTTGTGGTCAAGTGGTTACCCATTTAACAACCGTTCAAAAGTGCTCGAGTGAATTTTTTCGAGTTACTTTCAAACCATAGAGACACCCAAACTAAAGCAAATTAGAGTGGGTGTCATATTAATTATTAGTTTTATGTCTGCTGTTAAAGCCGAGTTCTCAACATTATTAGTTTTGGGATCTATTTCTTACACGTAGTTTGACGAGTTGATTAAAATCGACGTAACGAATGAAATATAAAATATTTGACTGGCAGAGAAAACGCTTCTATTCGCGGCCGTCAAAAATTAAGAATCTTAATAACAAGTTACTGCGAACTTTAATTAAAACGCTATTCTGAATTTTAAAGTTATTAACACACTTACTGGACGATAAAAATATGAGATTTAAATATTTGTTAAGGATTTATCTAGTAGCTTTTTCTTTGCTTTCATTCAATGCCGTTTCACATTCGGATAATGTCATAGATGTCAAGCTAAACGATAATGTTATTCAGATAGATGATAAAAACGCTGGCTTAAATTTGCTCTCTATAAACGGTAACGAACTGACATTTACCACGAATAATTTATCCTCGCTATCAAAAGGAACCATACTCGTTTCAGGAGCCTCAGCTAAGGCACCAAATGGTTTTGCCAAATTTATTGAAAATGCCCAAATACGAGATGGAGAGGTTACTGTAATCACTCGAAATGCAGACCTAAATGAGATATACGCTCATGGTCGAATAAAAATATCGAGTGCGATTCAAGAGCCAATCAGAGTGATTGGCGGAAAGACGAGTTTTGTAACACCAGAAATAGAAGCGGGACACCGATTCGGAAAATTACTAAAAAATCAAACAGCGGATATTACGACAACACAAACACTTGAAGGTAATACAAGAGGAATTGTTGTTCCTGACGGCGATGGCTACTTCCGATTAAGATTCCAAGGAACAGTTTCGGGTTTATTCACCAGGGTTGATTTAAAGGTTCGTCCTGTATTTGAGTTCGTTTGGGAGAAAGAAGACGGAGCTATTCGCCCAAAACTGTTTAAGTCAGTTGTGCACCTGAACTTAAAAGATACTTCAATTGGTGGTGCAATAGGTTTTGAACAATCTTTTAAAATTGCCACCTTACATTTACCCCCATTAGCTTTTTTTGCTGGTGTACCTATTGTTTTGAATAATAGCATTACTTTAGAGGCGACAGGTCGACTCATATCAGGTCAAAATGTTTCGGGTGGCTTAAATATCAAAAGTGGAGACGTAACGTTGGGAGCTCAATATGAACGAAATGTTGGGTGGGACAACTTAAGTAAATCTGATTTAGAAACTGAATTCACTCGCCCCGTGATCAAGGGAGGCGATATAAAAGCCGTGCTAATTTTCCCTAAATTGAAGTTTAATTCTAAACCATACGGTGTTAAAAACTTTGCATTTAGTACAGGACTGGAAACTTACAATACTCTTTCTTATAAAAAAGAACCGCAAGAAATTAATTTAGATACATTCCAACGACTTGTTGCCGCAATTAATGTCAAGTTCTTGGGCATTTTTAAAAGTGAATTCTCATATATTTATGACTTCCCTGAGTATAATATTTATAAAGGCTCTATTAACGGATTAAAAGACACGACATTACCAAAACCAGTGAAGGAACTAAAACCTTCAGATATGTTTACAGATATCAAAGAAAATTGGGCTTATAATGAAATAAGTTTCTTCATAGACAAGGGGTACTCGGTCGGGTACCCCGATAAAACATTTCGTCCAAATAACTATGTTACTCGTGCAGAGTATATGGTGATGCTCGCCAGCATTATTGACACAACGCCAAAACCTGAGTGTAAAGATCGTAAATTCAATGATATTTCAGGTCACTGGGCGGAAGAGAAAATCTTAGCTGTAGCGCGTTCGTGTTGGGTTTCAGGTTATCCAGACAATTCTTTTCGTCCGGAGAACAGTTTAACACGTCAAGAAATGTACATAGCATTGACATCACAGGCTGGGCTGACGCAATACGATGAAACTGAAATGCGGAAGGTATTATTAGATGATGATCTTATTGCAGATTGGGCCTTGAAAGGGCTCGCTAAGATATATAGCAATGGGCTTATGGTCAACTATCCACACTCAAATTTATTTTCGCCAAACTCGCTTGCTACACGAGCGGATGTCACTTCTGCACTTTATCGCATGTTAGTGTGGAATGGTAACTTTGTAAATGCATGGGAGTCTCCTTACATCGCCAAATATTAAAATGCAATGGGTTACCGCAATCAGTTCCTATCATTAGTGATTAATGTAGGCTTAAAGGCGCTGTCACTGTCTCCTAGAGTCATGGCAGCGTGCATTGTTTTCGCAACCAAAATTTCTGTTTGTTCGTTTTGTCATTTAACACCTCAATGATTGAGTTATATTCCATTATTAAAGTGTCTTGTTTAATTAAAGCAGTTGAATAAGACCTTAGGGTCTATCGCGGAAAAAATTTGGCGCACGCTTTAAATAGTCATCTGATATTTGTTCTACATAACTAGTTCATGAAGCTTCTACTAAGGAACACTAATCATATTCGGCAGTTAAATGCTTCAGTGTATATATAGAAAGTATTGAAAACGATAACTCCATTGGTTTAATTACGCTAAAAGTACGTGTTAACGAAAACTTAGTTTTTGCTCGCATATCAAATTATAAACTTACAAATATATTAGTTGGTATTGGTAAAAATGTTGATGTGCATTTGCTTGAGTTAAAAATTGTTTAACTGCAAAAGTAGTTATGCAGCTCCAATAACTCATTAAATCGTATAAATCTCTCTTAAATCGAATTACGTTAAAATTTTCCGTTATTGGTTTTGTATAAAGTGTAAAAGAGAAGTGGTGCAGTAGCACCTAATAAAGCTAAATGAGATAAGCTTTTCGGGTTTTCTTTTCATCTCATACTGATAAGATAATAGTTATAAGCTTTATGTATGCTAAGCTACTTTCAGAGTGTGAGCAGAAATAGGTTTTACAGTGGAATTTTAAGCTCTTTATAGTAAATTTATTATAGCGCCATTAAACTATAAAATAGTAATGCTGTTATTATAAAGAAAAGTGAAGAAAGAGATCTTGACTTTTGCTTTAATATTGGGGCGTCAATGGAAAATAAATACGTATATTACATAATTTTTGTTTTTTCTTTTTTGCTATTTCCTATAGTCCAGGATTACATAAGGCCATGGTATGACGGTGGTAATGAAATAATAATTTATCTTCTTGGAGTAGCTCCAAATTTTCTGCCAGGAATAGGGTTGCCTGCTTTGTTGTATGTAGTTATCCCAGAATTATCTAAACCAAATTCTTCCTTATTTAAAAATCGACTCAATTGGTCAGTAGTGATTTCAATAACGGGGTTAATTGCAAATGAGTTCATTACAATTTTTACACCCGGAAGGGGTGTCTTTGATTGGAATGATATATTATGGACTTTAATTGGTGCTGGCTTTTTTGTTTTTATCGACAAGAGGCTTAATAAAAAGGCTTAGTTTTGTTCAGCTTATCCCTCTACATTCTCTTTCGCACTACTTGTATCTAATTTAAAATTCAGATTTACTGCATATTGCTAGCAGCAGTACTTTGCAAATTCACTATGACAATTATT
>CAYZOE010000006.1:0-17879 GCA_964479805.1 uncultured Pseudoalteromonas sp.
CGACGCATTGCAAACACCTTGTATTTTACACTGGGATCTCAACCACTTTGTGGTGTTAAAAAAAGCCAATGAAAAACGCATTGTCATTCATGATCCTGCTAAAGGCGAAAAAACACTGACCCTGGAAGAAGTGTCAAAGCATTTCACTGGTGTTGCTCTGGAGCTCACGCCGACCAAAGATTTTGAAAAACAAGAAAGTAAACCCACACTCAGATTCTCTGACTTTTGGAGCAGAATTTCGGGTCTTAAACGTTCTTTATTGCTGATCTTCTTACTTTCTTTGCTTTTACAAGTATTCACCCTGGCTGCACCATATTACATACAATTAGTCATTGATGATGTTGTACTCACAGGCGATACCTCACTACTTACTGTGCTCGCCGTCGGTTTCTTCTTGGTATTAGTGTTTGAGATAGCCACCAATGCGCTGCGGGGCTTTACCTTGCTGCATTTTGGTAATCAAATGAATATTCAGCTCGGTGCCAATTTATTCCATCACTTAGTACGTTTACCAATTTCTTACTTTGAAAAACGCCACATGGGTGATGTGGTATCGCGTTTTGGTTCACTACAGCAAGTTAAACAATTACTCACCACAGGGGTTATTGAGGCCATTATTGATGGCCTAATGGCGATAATCACCTTGGCGATGATTTTCTTCTACAGCCCAACTCTTTCTGCTGTTGTGCTGGTGGCGGTATTTGCTTATGCCGGCGTTCGAGTTGCCATGTATAAGCCTTACAGAGCGATCAGCGAACAAGAGATCATGGCCCGCGCTGAAGAAAACTCTAACTTTATGGAAACAGTACGAGGCATTCAAACCATCAAGCTGTTTGGCTCTGAGGTGAAGCGTGAAGGGCAATGGCAAAACCGCTATGCCAATGCCATTAATCAGAACATCCGAATTGGTAACTTTAATATTGGTTACGAAGCCATTAACCGCGCTTTATTTGGTATTGAGAATATCTTGGTGGTCTATTTGGCGGCGCACTTAGTGATCCAAGGTGGATTCAGTACTGGTATGCTATTTGCCTTTATGTCTTATAAGCGTCAGTTTATGGAAAAAACCGCCAACCTCATTGAGAAGTTTATCGAGTTCAAGATGTTAGGTTTACACTTTGAGCGTATAGCGGATATTGCATTGACTGAAAAAGAAGATTTACAGCCAGCGAATATCAAACGTCATAGCATTGAAGGTGATATTGAAATCAAAGGTGTGAGCTTTGCCTATTCAGATGCTACCCCGAATGTACTTGATAACTTGAGCTTGAAGATAAAAGCAGGCGAGTCGGTGGCAATCACGGGTCCTTCTGGCTGTGGTAAATCTACGCTACTAAAACTATTACTGGGGTTAAATAAAGCCAAATCTGGCGAAGTGCTGATTGACGGCGTACCGCTTGAGCAAATAGGTGCAAGGCAATATCGACAGCAAATCGCGGCGGTTATGCAAGACGACGAGCTTTTATCTGGGTCGGTCTCAGATAACATCGCTTTTTTTGATTCACCTGTTGATATGGAACGCGTTGTCTATTGCGCGCAGCTTGCAGCCATTCACGACGACATTGCGCAAATGCCAATGGGCTATGACAGCTTAATTGGCGATATGGGTTCAAGCTTATCTGGGGGTCAAAAGCAGCGCATTATTCTTGCAAGAGCTTTGTATAAACAACCTAAGATCTTGTTTATGGATGAAGCCACCAGCCATTTAGATACCAATCTAGAAGCCGATATTAATGAGGCGGTTTCCCGCTTAGATATCACCCGAGTGATCATTGCCCACCGTAAAGAAACAATTGCGTCAGCTGATAGAGAGATTGCGTTGGTTAAACCACTAACAGAAAATCAAATAGAGGCTACTTCGTAAACTAAGGTGAAGAGGATAAATATGTCGGATTGTCAGCTGACATATTTATCTTTCATTTTATCTACAGGTACGTCCTTTCATCAGGATATATCACCAATTATCACTTGAACTACCTTAGCCAGTAGATCCTTATAAACTGGTTTTAAAAATACTCGAGTAGGAAAGGTATTGTGTTTGGTGTATATAAAAAAGTTTTGCTTTTAATTGCCTTAATTCTAGCCGCAGAAGGAAGTGCTGAGACATTTTTAAAAAATTTAGATTTAGATAGTCGAGTTCGTTTTCATGGTCAAAGTTTAG
Organism: uncultured Pseudoalteromonas sp.; assembly: GCA_964479805.1. Classification (GTDB taxonomy): domain Bacteria; phylum Pseudomonadota; class Gammaproteobacteria; order Enterobacterales; family Alteromonadaceae; genus Pseudoalteromonas. The sequence continues at coordinate 2,162 of CAYZOE010000006.1, forward strand.
AAGCGACGTCTCAATCTATTTTTGCAACTGATGATACTTCGTCACTTTTCTCGGCTTTGGACATGAGTGCTGAAAGTGAAGGAATACGTCTAGCTGCAACAGCAAGTATCAATAAAATGGGCGGCAATAGCGAAACTAAGTTAACAATATCTGAAGCATATTATGACTTTAGTGTAAAAGATTGGTATTTATCTGCAGGTAAAAAGAAGTTTGATTGGGATGTAGGCTACGGTTTTAGGCCTTTAGACATGTTCTCGCCTACGGACTCTTTAGCCATTTATACAGCAGTCCCACCAGGTTCATTAATGGTTACAGGCGATTACTTTACAGAGTTAGGTAATGTCACTTTTATTTGTAATGAAACACGTGCTGAGTATCTCGAAAGAGGGGAAAAAGTTAAGCCTGGACAAGGTTGTGGTGGTCGTTATTATCAATTCTTTGATGGCTATGAAGCCCAAGCGGTTACTCACTATGATAATGAGTTAGGGTTTAGAGTAGGTGGCAGTGCACTGACGGTCATAGGAAATAGTCTAGAGCTTCATGGGTCATTTATTTGGCAGCAACGACATCGAACACCAATGGTAATTGCGCATCATGGGTTTAATCATGTTGAAACGGTATGGCAACAAGGGAGCTTACAGACATTACTGGGACTAAATTATAGTTTTCCGGTTGGCATTACCGCGATTGTTGAGTATTGGCATGACGGTCGAGCCCCAAGTAACCAGCAGTGGCGAGAAGTGATTGCTGGTGCCAGTGAAAGAGTTTCAGAACATCAGTTAAGCCTCTATCGCGCTCACTTTGCGACCCAAAACTTATTCAGAGACAATCTAATGGTGCATTTAAGATCGTCAAATCCAACGTGGCAACCAGAGGTGACATGGTTAATGAACCCCAGTGATAACAGTATGTTAATAGATACAGGCCTATGTTACTCTAAATACGAGAGCACCCTACTTTGCTTAGGGTATAGATCTTATGCTGGTGGGAATAAATCAATATATGAGCAACTAAGTTATCAAAAAACAGGGTACCTTAGTGTAGAAATAAAGTTGTAAATTCATGTCTCTAATTAACTCTTTCTCAGGATCAGAAAGTTGGATGAGTAATCTTAAGCTAGCAGTCGTTTGTACTGCTCTTGGTCTACTTATTCATTTTATTGGATGGGCTAAATACCCAATTATTTCGATATTAATTTCATTAGGGGTAGGGTTTAGTATTCGTTTATGCCGAAAATGGTTAAAGCGGCACTATCCTCAAATAAACCTATCTTTACAGTTTCTGTTAGCGGTTACCTTCTCTTTTATCGTTTGGGGCCTTACCCCATTGCTGCTTGGTGTCGTAAAAAGCACAGGGGGCTATGTAGATGATTGGCAGCAATATGTTGGTATGTTGCTTATCGGAAGCTTTATTATGGTTGTCGTAAGCTTCACGTATTACCAAAGTATTCAAGCGCAAGATTTAAAGCAATCATTGGCGCAAGTTGAATTAGAGCAGATCAAAAAAGACAAAGTCCTGCTCGAAACTGAATTAAGACTTTTGCAGTCACAAATTGAACCTCACTTTTTATTTAATACGTTAGCAAATATTCAGGCATTAATCGTGGTTGATACCAAGCAGGCGAATAAAATGTTAATCGCATTAACGGCTTTATTGCGACAGAGTTTAGATAGAACTCGATCTGAATGGCTAACATTAGGTCACGAGCTTCGTTTTAACAAAGCTTACCTCGCTATACAGAAAATTCGCTTAGGTGATAGGTTGGTAATTAACTATGACGTTACCGATAAAATTACCGATGATATTTTGTTCCCTCCTATGTTGTTGCAACCACTGATTGAAAATGCTGTGTCGCATGGTATTGAGCAATTAACTTCAGGTGGAGAGCTGACATTATCGGTTGAAAAAGAAGAAAGTAACTTAGTAATAAGCATTACAAATAATGTACCCGTTGATGGAAGTAACCGTAAGGGGACTCAAGTAGGTATGAATAATGTGAAAACGAGGTTGCAACAGTTATACGAGGGCCAGGCTAGCTTGAAATACGACAACAGCCAAGTGGGGAAAGTGGTTGTAACTATGGAGGTGCCATTAAATGTCTCACAAAGTTAAAGTAGTGATAGCAGATGATGAACCAATTTTACGTGCACATCTAAAAATGTTGTTAGAAGATGTCTGGCCTGAAATCGATATTGTAGGTCAGGCTGCAAATGGAGAAGAAGCGCTAGAGCTAACAGAAGCATTCAGCCCTAGAGTATTGTTTTTAGACATAAATATGCCAGGGATCGATGGCTTAGAAGTGTCTAGAATTTTATCTGAGTCAGAGCAGGCACCTGTTTTCGTATTTGTGACGGCTTATAACGAACATGCTGTTACTGCCTTTGAAAACCAAGCAATAGACTATTTATTAAAACCACTAGAAGAATCGAGGCTGATAAAAACAGTCCAGCGAATTCAAAAACTTTTATCGAATGAGCAGTCAGAAAGCGAACAACATGCTAAGTTACAGGTGATGCTTTCTCAATTAATGCAAGAAAGTAGCTATGCTTCATCACAAGCGCATCTAAAGTGGATTAGAGCCAGTAAGAACAATGATGTTTACATGGTTGATGTGGATGACGTGGACTACTTCATTGCAGATAATAAATACACAGAGGTAACCGTAGGACTTAATAAGCATTTAATTAAAACTGCGATTACAGTCTTAGAAAATCAGTTAGATCCCGACGTTTTTTGGCGTATTCATCGGAACTGTATTGTGCGAGTAGATACCATTGCGCATATATCAAAAGATGAATTAGGGCATGTTTATGTGAATTTGAAAGGTAGTGATGAAAAATTATCAGTAAGTAGGAAGTACCATCACTTATTTAAACAGATGTAAAAGCAAACCCTTTATTTAGGATGCTTACATGAATAGAAAGAGGTAGTAAAAGCTAGCTCTTTTTTTGTGTCTCTTTTTCATGATTCGAACTATTTGTCCTGTTTTTTCTATCTGTCGTTTATCGTTATTTTTTACCTTTTATCATTCTATGTTGCCGATTATCACCTGAGCAACATCAAACCTGAATTGTTTCATAAGATAACTACATCAACAGGAACAATGAAGGATAATGATGATGAAGCCAATTTCTATATTTAAAAAAGCTGTTTTTGGCGCTTCGATAGTTAGCACAGTAACAATGGCTGCAGAAATACCCTCTCACGTTATTAAAGCTTATCAAGCGGGACTTGCTGGCTCACAAGCGCAAAATCAACATGCCATCAATGCATTAAAAGAATTAAATGAACAAACGCCTTCGCCAATCACTTTGGCAATGCTAGGCAGTGCAGAAACGACTCAGGCAAGATATACCAATCAACCTTGGCAAAAAATGAAATTTGCAGAGCTGGGTATTTCGAAGCTCAATAAAGCCGTGAAGCAAGTTAAGAAGGCTCCTTACTCGCAGCAAGCAAGAGTATATATCACTGCTGGTTGCACGTTTGCACAAGTACCAAAAATGATGAACAGAGCTGAGCATGGTGATCACTTATTAAAACAGGTCATCGCAGAGCGCTGTGAGTTTGATAAGTTAAATAATCAACTTAAAAAAATGACCTATCGTTGTGCGGCAATGGCTGCAGATAAATTAGAGGATCAGGCAAGAGCGAAATCACTGTTAGCAAAGTTCGAGACAATCGCCCAACTCTTAAAATTTGAAGAGGAGTAGTTGCCATGCTTAAGTTTTCTAACATTGTTAAGTCGTATCGTACTGGAGAGGTTGTTGTAGATGCGCTTAAAGGTGTTTCTGCAGACATAGTAAAAGGTGAGACAGTTGCACTATGTGGTCCATCAGGGAGTGGAAAGTCAACACTACTCAATATATGTGGGTTACTTGATGATGGCTATACCGGTGACATTTGGCTTGCAGGTAAAGCTGTGCCTAAAGATAAGAAATCAATGACGCAAATCCGTCGTGAAAAGTTGGGATTTATCTTTCAGAGATACAACTTAATTCCAGTGATGTCAGTGTATGAAAATATTGAATATCCACTGCTTATGTTGAACATGACCAAAAGGGAAAGGATGGATAAAGTATATGATATTATTAGTAAAGTTGGTTTGGTAGAACATATGCCCAAGCGTCCGGATCAGCTATCAGGCGGCCAACAACAGCGTGTTGCGATTGCCCGAGCCTTAGTGAAAAGACCTGAAATTGTCATTGCGGATGAACCCACCGCAAATCTTGATACACCCACCGCAAATATGGTGATTGATTTGATGCGTGATTTGGGTAATGGCCTTGGTAGCACATTTATTGTGGCAACGCATGATCATCGAATGACAAAGCGGTGTCATCGAGTTTTAAATCTTGCTGACGGCAACTTATCTACATTCAACCCTTATGAAACTCATAGGAGGGCAGGGTAATGCGTTGGATTTCATTTGCATTCTTTAATGTATGGCGTAACGGACGACGCTCACTATTTACCATATTAGTTGCAGCGGTTGCCGTTGCTGCGATTTTGACAACAAGTGGCTTTGCTTTATTTACATATCAATCACTTGCAGAAAAAGCAGCGAGAGATGAAGGCAACTTTATCATTACACACCAAAAGTTTCTAAAAGAAGAGGAAGACACGCCTCTGCAGTATGGTTTAGAAGAGACTGAAATACTTATAGAGCAGTTGTCTTCAGATGAAGATATTAAAAGTGTTCTTCCGAGAATAAACTTTAATGGCTTGGTATCAAATAGTGAAAAGAGTGCTATCTTCATTGGTTTGGGTGTTGAACCGGAAGAGTTTATGGTTAAAGGGCCTTTCTTAACCATGATTGAGGGCAAAGCGTTATCAAGCTTCGGTAATGGAGAAGAAGCTGAAGTGGTATTAGGTAAAGATTTGGCTCGTAACTTGAAAGTTCAAGTGGGTGATTACATTACACTTATGTCTACAACCACTGATGGGGCATTGAATGCTTTTGATTTTACTGTACGCGGCATCTACACCACAGGTGTGCCTGATTTAGATAAACGCCAGCTTTACGTCAAATTATCTGATGCTCAATCTCTACTCTATACCGAAAAAGTAAGTTCATTATCTGTTTACTTATTCGATATAAACAAGACCCAGCAAAAGGTGTCAAATTATCAAAAGCGTGATCAGTCTTTGCAATTTACACCTTGGTGGGAACGTGCATTTTACTACCAATCAGTAAAGGATTTGTATAACAGAATCTTTGGCTTACTTGGTGGGATCATGGTGCTATTAGTCTTTTTCTCAATTTCTAACACTATGGCAATGACTGTAACAGAGAGAACAAGGGAGATAGGCACGGTATCTGCGATGGGTTCTTACCAGTGGGAAATCATTAGAAACTTTGTACTTGAATCCAGCATTATCGGGTTTATAGGGGCTTGTCTAGGGATTATCGCATCAGCATTTATTGCTTGGGGTTTAGTGTATGTAGGGCTAGAAATGCCACCACCTCCAGGCAGCAATAAAGGTTATCCGTTGACGATAACATTTTCATGGAAAATTGCTGGAATCGTTCTATTCACTATGGTGTTGGTATGTGTTTTGGCTGCTTTAAAAGCGGCACACAAAGGAAGTTCTAAATCAATTACGGAGGCGCTAAGCCATGTTTAGATTTATTCGTGCAATGTCTTTTTGTATGCTTTCAATGGTCTCCTTATCAACAATGGCAAAGGTCGTTTATCAAGAAGATAATGAAGCATTTGACCCTCAACTTTCATTAATTAGCGTTGATGCCTTCCGAAGTGAATCTGACTCAGTGAAGATCTCAGCAACCGTTCGCGATTATGATAACGATTCACTCAAGAACGAGAAACAGTACGATGTCTATTCATCTACCAATAAGCAATCGCTGGTTGTATTTAAATCGGCCTCTGAACAAGGTCAGAAAGTATTGATGAAAGAAAGCGATTTTTGGATGTTTATGCCAAGAAGCCGCAGACCAATTCGAATAACACCAATGCAAAAGCTATTAGGCGAAGCCTCTTTGGGAGATATAGCAACCTTAAGTTGGAGTAAGGATTATCAGGTGAGTTCATTTTCATCAGATAAAAGTGAAATTGTTTTTAACTTGTCGGCTAACTCCAACAAAGCCAGTTATCAAAAGATTCAATTAACAGTTGATAAAAGCGATTTATTCCCTTTAAGAGCCGAATTATACCTTCGCTCCGGTAAGCATGCGAAAACGGCTACTTTTGATCGGGGGCAAAGAAATGGCAAGTCAAAAGTGATTGCTATGTCTTTACAAGACCAGATGCAACCAAGAAAAAGAACAGTGATTGCTTACGATGAGATTAAGCCAATCAAAGTGCCATCCAAGCTATTCAATCCACAAATTTTAATTCGCAGCGACTTGGATAAGCTCTTAACGCAATAAAAGGTTGTAATTTTGGAACTACACCTAACAAACAATCAAATTGACGTATGGCAGATCTCGCTATGCATCAGAGCAATTGCCCAGGGTTAACCTTCAGGCGAATCAATCATAGAAGAAGTAGGCTATGACTTTTCAATGTTATGGCCTACTGATGCAAGAAACAAGCTTTGAATTCTTTTTCAGAATAACTATTGCATCGCTACTGCAGCTATTCATCATTAAAAAGCTTTTAAATTTCTGAGCTGATAATCGTACAGTATTGATCTTATTACTTATTATTTTTGGAAGTTTTATAGAATCTTTCTGGAAAGACTTTTTTCGTCCTTTTGACACAATACCATTCACTAACAGCGTGAAGTAACAAACTCACTCATAACGCAAAATAAAAGGTACATATAAGTCCAAAATGAGTGCACCGTTGATTGCTTTTTATTCGCTGTTATTAACCAAAATTAATGAGAACTATCAATACAATAAATATAGGTGAATAAAGTGAACCAAGTAGAAATTGCAACCATTGCAGCAAATGTCTTATATCTTAATGACATAAGTGAAATTGAATTTGATCGCTCTTTATTCGGTCATTACTCTATGTCTTCACTTGATTACATCGACCTTGCATTCGAGCTAAAAGACGAATCTGGCAAAGAGTTTGTGCCATATGAGTTATGGCCAATCAATACCATGCTAGATAATCCTGAGTTTTATAAAAATGGTCAATGGACAGGTGCAGGCCGAGAAGCACTCAATAAGGTATTTAATGGTTTCATCGATTTAAAAGCTGAGAATCCTAGCCGAGAATCATTATACAGTTTATTTAGCGTGGACTTTATTAAGCACCGAATTAGCGCTCTATAAAAGTGAATGGTCAAATTTGCAATTTCTCTAAACACAGTGATTCTTTGACATTAATTATCATTATGCTGTTAATCTATTCAATATTAAACAGAGCTACCCAACGGTCTCGTTATTTCTTGCTCAACTAATTAGATTCGACTAATGAAACAATACCTGTACTACCGAGTCTGTATTGATCGAATATGCACTCCTTCTCATCACAGCTAATGTGTTTAGGTGTATCATCTAATTTAATCGTCTTAACTAATGTGTAAGCTTCCTGCCTGTCCCAAACTTTCAAGTTCTGTTTATCTAAAAGAAATATATAATCGTTAGTAACAGCCCATTTGTTAGTAAAAAAGCTATTGAAGTCAGAAATTAATAGCCTCTTTTCTCTCGTGTTCGGGTTGTATTCCCATAGACCTGGTTCTCTAAACTCGGTTAGATAGATCATGTCATCAAAAAAATGACCTGTGTAACCAGATACACCTAATAGCGATTTTTTTTGGGTTTTTAAGTTATATGACTCTAAATACCAGCTCTCACCAGCTTCTCTACTGTAGAGAATCTTTTTACTCTGTTCAGAGTAAGAGTAATTCTCAATATTGGGAATATCGCTCTTTAGAATGGAAATAATACCTGTTTTTTTGTCTATCTGAATTAAGTTACTTGGTGTTGTTGTTAAGAGTATGTCACCTGCATCTGTCAATGTGGTAGCGTATGCTAAATCGTCACTATCAGTTATAAGCTGACTTGCAGAGCCTCGGTTTTGCCAAATGCCAATTTTATTAGAACGGTTACTTAAGAAGTAATAGCTTTTATCGTCTAAAGCACGAGTTGGAGTGTGCTCTAAATAATCACTTTGCTCATTATTATCAACATCTAAAGTATCTAACTGTATCTTTGATAAGTATGCGTTATGTAAATAGCCTGCGCTTGAATATATTGTTCCTCCCACTGATCTTGGCATGTAAAGGGGAAAGTCTGCTTTAAGTATATTTTCAATTTCATCATCATAGGTTGAGTAAGCAAGTAACTTATTCGCATGAGTAAAAATAATAGTTTCATCATTGTGCCAACTGATTTTGTCAATGACACTTGGGAACTCAAATAGCTTAAGTGTTTCTCCAGATATTAAATCTAACGTCCAAACGCTCGAGCGTTCCCAATAAATGTCACGAATAAATGCGAGCTTGCGGCCGTCAGGTGAAAGTGCTGGTGCATAATCACCTCGTCCTGTGGTTGGTGGTGAAGTTAGGTTGCGCACCAGACCCGTCGCTAAATCGTGTTTAGATATTGTATAAGGATCTGACATATCTTTGCCTTTTGCATAGAATATTTCGTCAGTTGAATGAGAAAACTCAATCGAAAACAGAAAGCTATTATCATCGCATGTCGTGATTAGCTTTTTTTCTTGAAGCTGAATTTTACTATCAGAAATTCTGGCCATATAAAGGCAAGAGCGGTCTTCTTTTTGTTCGATAAAAGCAAGTTGGTTACCATCTGCAGAAAGCGCAAATGAAGTAATAACAAGGCCTGGCTCTAGTTTTATGACCTGCTTTTCACCTGTTGCTATATTTTTTGAAATTAAATAGGAATTATCTTTTTGCTCATTGGTATAAATAAGAGTTTGTTTATCTCTAGATACTTCAAAGTCATATTCAATACCTTTCTCATAGGTTAATTTTGAAAGAGTGAATTCTTTAAAAGATAAGAATGAGTCAATATTGCTTAAGAGAAAAGCTAAAAAAAGAAACGACCCCAGAATTAGAAGTTTTTTATTTTTTAAATTAAAACCATTGTTAACAGGTTTTTTGAGGTCGGAAGTTAATTCTGAGGTTTTGATTTTTAAAGTAGAGTTGTTATCACTTTGAATATTATAAAGAGGCTGAACATTATCTTGCAGAACTTCTACCTCTTCATAGTTATTAAAGCGATAACCTTTTTTAGGAATAGTGATAATATACTTTAAAGAAGGGTTACCGCAATTTATGTGTTTTCTGAGTTCAGATACTACAGAGGCTATGGTATTAGTATCGCGAAACAGAGTGCCCCAAACTTTTAATAGCATAGTATCGTACTCAACGGCTTCACCTTTAGCTTCTAAAAGGGCTAATAAGCAGGCATTATGCCGCGCGGCTAATTGTACTGATTTACCGTCTGAATAAATAAGTTCATTATTAGCTGAATAAAACGTCCAATGTGGTGTTTTATAGGTTTGCATAACTTCTCTAATATACAATAGTCTAGAATTGATAATGCGAATGTTCAGAGAGTAGGGTCAACTTCCCAATATGCTGAACTTAGGCAATAAAACTTGAAAATTAAGTAAGCTTAAACATTAGGGTTTTAATTTTCTCTTTAGTTTCAGAGTAAAAACTAAACTTGTATCGAGATTGAACTTTATTGTTGATTGATATCATTCTTATATACTTGTGTTAAAAGAATGCCTAAACGAAGGCTATTCTAGTTAGTTAAATCATTATATTTTGCTTAATATCGTTTCTATATACTTGAATTAAACACATACCTAAACTATGTCCATAGCTAGGTTAATTTATTTTGCTTTTCAAGCCAAGGCATGGCCTAGATTGGTTGCACTTATTGGATTGAAACTAGCAAACTGCTGACTTTTATAGATATAGCACTTTAGATCTTTAGTTAAAATCTTGTTGCAAAAGTAGAAGTTAAAAATGTTTTTCATTGGTTTGTGTATAGTGGATGTTGTTATTTTTAGATGACTTTATAGAATCCCGATCAAAAAACGCCTCAAAAGAGGCGTTTATGCGTATTAATCTTGGCTTAGATTAATACATATTACCACATGTATAGGCGCCACATGTGTTAGCGACACAATGTGTCATGCCTTCAGCGCTAGGGCGTTCGATTGGTGGAGGTGGACAGCGGTAAGTATCATAGCTACTGTTAATTTGTGTACCACCCGCAACTTGTGGTGTCATCTCTGCAGGAATGTTGCTGCTATCTGCAGATAGTGTCTTCATTTTCTTTTTGTTTAGTTTAAGTTTCATCGTTAGTTTCCTTCTAGATTAATTATGTTTGCTTAGACAACATCTCGGCAAGTATCGCCACCCATACCGCACGTGTATGCTTGGCAAAGTGATAATGCACCGCCTGAGATAGTGCGTGGTGGACAATTTCGATAAGTCACATAACTACTGTTAGTTTGAGTACCACCTGCAACCTGAGGGGTCATTTCTGCAGGGATGTTGCTGCTATCAGCAGATAGCGTTTTAATTTTCTTTTTATTTAACTTTAATTTCATTTTCATATCCTTGTTTAAAATTAGCCCCTAAAAAAGGGGCAAAAATAAACTAATTCATCTTTTAATTTTTTTCAAGTTATTAAATTAAATTTAATAAAGTGTTATTTAGCCAGCTTTGAAACGGATGCTTTTGGTGTGATATCGCTCATTGCAAAAAAGGTAATTAATGAAATGATATTTGAAAGCATTATTATGTTAATAATTAGTACGTACCTGCGGCAGAGTAAAGTAAAAAATTTTTATAGATTGAACTACTAACTATAGATTGGATAAAAAAAACTAGAAAATATGAAGAATAATAATTATATCTAAGTGAATATTTCCCCTAATAACTTTAGTGGAGAACGTGCAGGCACTTATAGCTCATACTATATGTAAAACTAGGAGTTAATATTTGGCGGATAGAATTAATATCGGTTAACGGATAATCAAAATCATCTGCAATTTCTGGATTCATTTCTGCTGGAGTGCTTTTAACTTGAAGATCTTGTTTTAGTTTATAAAAATTTGAACTCATAGTAAGTACAAATTTAATTAGTCCATAGAAGATTTATTATACCACTCAATTTTTGTTAACAATTCTAAAGTTGTTGAGGTTTTGGTGACGCTTCAGTAAGGTATCAATTAGTTGTTGCAGGAATAATAATTAAATGGTGTCTTCACCTAAGGACAGATATGCCAACACAAGATATTGCGTCAGTAGAGCAAGCAGCTCAGGTACGTGAAATAATTAAAAGCTTGGCCGAAAAAGTGAGCCAAGATCTTGAAAATGTAGAAACCAATGGTTTGTTAAGTGGTTTAGCTGGCCATTTATTATTTTTATATAATGCTTATCGTATCGATCCAAATTTCGTTGATGAAGCTTTATTCTCAGAAAAACTAGAAAAGCTGCAAGAAGAGCTTGATCAACAAGGGTTTGAGCTCAGCAATGGGCTTGCTGGTCAAGCTTGGGTTTTAGAGTATTTAAATCAAGCTGACATGGAAGATTACGATCCTGAGTTGCTCAGCGATATGGATCAAATCTTTTATGATGCTCTGAATTTTCAACCATGGCCTGGAGAGATAGAGTCCGTACTCGGGCTAGCGGGTTATGCCCCTTATACCGCAAGGCGAAGCAGGCAATCAGAACAAGCCGCGTTATACGGTGTAATAGTCGATAACTTTGCTAGTGTGGCACAGCAAGTGGATGACAAACTAGTGAGCTGGTCTCAACCTGAGTATTCGGTCTACCGCTTCGAAACAGAAGATCGTAAGAAGCCAGAGTATAATCTGGGTTTAGCGCATGGTGTGCCGGGTATCATCGCAGCGCTTATTCCTGCGCTAAGTATAGATGCCATTAAAGATAAGACCGCTCAGTTAGTCACACAGTCTTGTGATTGGTTACTCACCCAACAAAACCCAAACCATGAAGAAGAACACTGTTATGGCTCGTGTTCCGGTGGTGAGCACAAATCGAGACTTGGTTGGTGTTATGGCGATCTGACAATCGCATTAACCCTTGCTCGTGCAGGTCATGCACTAGATAAGCCGAGTTATGTCGATGAGGCCCGCAGAATTGCCTTAAAAGCAGCGAAACGTGACGCTGAAAGTGGCTTTATTAATGATGCTGGTTTATGTCATGGTTTCGTTGGTCTTGTTAGTATTTATCAACTTTTAAATCAACTTATGCCCCACCCTGAGCTTGAGCAAGCAGCAAAATATTGGCTTAACTACAGTCTTGAGCAATACCAAGAAAAAGGCCTTGAAGCGTTTTTCTCATATAATGGTGAAACTAAGGACCACAATGAGAATTTTGGTTTCTTAATGGGCTATGCGGGTGTTGGTATTGGCTTTATCTCAGTATTGAATGATGACCTAGACTGGGCTGAATGTTTACTGATGGCATAAGGAGTGCCGATGTCGAATAACAATAATCAAAAACAAGAAAACAAACCGATTAAGCATGCGCCGTTTTTTGTCATGCGTACGCCGCGTTTATCATTAGAGCACTTAGCCGAATTTAGCTCTGAGACAGCTGATACTAATGCTATTTTAGAGAGATGGTTAGCTATTGAGGGAGTGGAAGAGGCCATTTATCTTGCAAGCCCCTCTTTATTAGAGCGTATTGAACAATGGCGAACAAAGCCAGAATCAAAGCAAGGTAAAAAGGTTGCGCAAGCTCTACTTAAATATATGTTGCGTATGTGTGCAAGGCCAACGCCTTTCGGCTTATTCTCAGGTATCTACAAAGGTAAAGTGAGTGACACAACAAAGTTTGTGAGTGCGTTACATACTCAAGATAGCCGTAAAACACGCCTTGATATGTTTTATCTGTCAGCATTAAAAGAGCATTTTGTGAAAGAGGCACAACGTGCCGACAACTTAATGTACCGCCCGAACCCTTCTCACTACTTTGTTGCCGAGCAATGTCGTTATATCGAGAATTATCTCTCTGAAGATAGCATGCAATACCGTTTAAGCGCGGTAGACAGTGATGAGTATTTTCAGTGTGTACTTAAGCTTGCCCAGGGCGGCTTAAGCTTTAATGGTCTGGTCAATGCTTTTTGCGCACAGTATGCCGAAGCTGAAAAAGAAGACGTTGAAGCATATATTCAAGATCTGATTGACGAAAAAATACTCCAGGCTGATATTCCCCTTCCACTAACAGGCGATTCACCTGATTACGCTTTATTAAAGTCATTACAAAATATGGAAGAGCTGGCAACAGCAGATCAACTTGCAACAGCTCTGGCCATGATTGAAAAGCTTGATAACGAGAAAAGTGGCGAAATTAAACCTTATAAGCGACTGCTTGAGCACTTTCAGAATATGCCAGTTAAGGCGCAAGAAAATAAGCTATTTCAAACTGACGTTTATCGCGCCTTTGAGCAGTGTCAATTAAGTGCTCAAGAAGTGCAGCGGATGCAAAAGCAACTCGAGTTACTGGCTGAATTAGGCGATACCGATAAACCTAATCCATTGAGTAACTTTATCACTAAGTTTAATGCTCGCTTTGAAGGGCAGTTTGTGCCCCTTGATGTGATCTTAGATGATGAGTCTGGCATCGGCGTTTCAAATGAAACAGGATACGAAGCCCCGCTGGTGGCAGGTTTAAACCTAGTTAAGGGCAATCAAGGGGCGGGTGAAGCGCCAACCCCGACTTTGCTCAACCAGATCATTGAAGAAGCTTTGAGTTTGCCTGCTAATCGCAGCAAAGACAGCATAGTTTTAAAAAGTAAAGAGCTCAGAAGCAAAGTAAACAGTAAAGAACCCATTAGTAAAAACTTCCCTGCATCTTTTTCTGTGATGCTTAGTGCGTATCAAGATGACAGGTCAAATCCAGTTTATAAACTGGGTGGGTGTGCAGGTCCTTCATCTGCCAATTTATTAGGTCGTTTTTGTCACTTAAACGATGGCCTTAAGCAGTCTGTGATTGATGAGCTACAAAAAGAGCAAGCACACTCAGATAGTGTCATTTTTGCCGAAATTGCGCATATGCCAGAAGGTCGTCCAGGTAACGTGATTGCACGCCCACATCTGCGTGAATATGAAATCGTCTTTATGGCAGACAGTAGCTTAGACAGTGAGTATCAAATTCCACTAAGTGATTTATTTGTCTGGGTTGAAGGGCAAAAAGTTAAACTGTGGAGCAAGCGATTAAACAAGCAGATTATTCCTCGTTTATCATGTGCACATAACTATTCAGCGCGCAGTTTAAGTGCTTATAAGTTCTTATGCATGCTGCAACATCAGGAAGGTCATGCACCGAACTTTGGCATGCCAAGTAGTACAGCCAATGACGCGTTTGTGCCTAGAGTGATGCTTGATAATCTGATCTTAAATGAAAAAACGTGGCGTATTGAACGTAAAGAGCTTGAAGCCATCAGCAAAAATGGCAAATTTTCATCTGAAAAGCTTGAAACATTGTTAACCAAGTATCAGCTTGATCCACAAGTGTGTTATGCCATGGCCGATAATGTGCTTCAATTAGATCTGCGTCATCCAGACATGCTGGCGGTATTATTGTCAGAAACCAAAGGGCAGCCTCGCGTTGAGTTAAAAGAAGTGTTAACGGCGCAATATGCTTCGCGTGTTGTTGACACTCAGGGTCAGCACTACAACAACGAAATGGTGATCCCATTATTTAATGGTAATGCACCAATACACCACCACTTCTCAGACGATCCACTTGCAAATATCACAGCTAAGCCGATTAAACGTCGCTTTAGTGCTGGCTCAGAATGGTTAAGCTTAAAAATTTACTCAGGTAATTCAATCGTCGAGCAACTATTAACTGAAAAGTTATTGCCATTTATTGCTGAGCAGCAAGGTGATTTTGAAAAATGGTTTTTCATTCGCTACGGCGATCCCGACTGGCATTTACGCCTACGTTTCTATGGCGAGCCAAGTAAGTTATGTGGTCAGTTACTACCTAAGCTGAATCAGTTACTCGATCCTATGGTTGAGTCGGGCGAGCTACACAAGGTTGAGCTAATGACTTACGAGCGCGAAGTAGAGCGCTACGGTGGTCCAGAATCTATGGCACTGATTGAGTCATTATTCATGCTAGACAGTGAATTAATTGCCCGTACTTGTGGCTTAATAGATGAATATGGTGAGGACATTCGCTGGCGTGTGGCGCTGCAGTGTACCGATAAATTGCTTAACTTGTTCAATTACAATGATGAAGACAAGTTTAATTTAATCAGCGGTTTGAGAGCCGGTTTTGGTAATGAATTTAACGAAACCAGTCATTTGCGCAAGCAGCTAGGAAATCGTTATCGTGATTATCAAACTCAGTTAGAAGGCGACTTCGAGAAACTGGCTGATTTAACTCAGTTACCCGATGACGAGGCCCAAAACGCGATTGCTCAACTGCTTAACTTATGGCAACAGCAAGCACAACCTGTGATTGCGCAGCTCAATGAGATGCTAGAAGAAGACAAGCTCAACTGTAGTCGAGACTCATTGCTGAGCTCTTTGCTACACATGCATAACAACCGTATGTTTAAAGCCTATGGTCGTGAACAAGAGCTGGTGATCCATGACTTGATGCGCCGCAAATATTTCTCGGCAGACAAAGGCCAAAGCCACTAATAGGCTATCGCAATTCAAACTTAAAAAAGCACTGTTTCTTCAGTGCTTTTTATTATGCGCCGCTGTTAATGAAATTAGTTTGGCAAGCAACTTCTTCACTGTTAAAAGGCTAATCGGTTTTACAGGATTTTCAT
>CAYZOE010000006.1:17979-77197 GCA_964479805.1 uncultured Pseudoalteromonas sp.
TTGGCAAGCAACTTCTTCACTGTTAAAAGGCTAATCGGTTTTACAGGATTTTCATTTTTCTAAACTCAATGATTGGGAACTTATATGACAGTGAATTAATGCTTTATACCTTGCAAAACGATTTGTTCTGCAAGTGCAGTCACAACATGACCAAAATCCCAAAATTTTTCTGTATTAACATTGATGTTTGCAGCAATACTCAAAGACAACTCAGGAATAACCATCAAGATTGATTGCGATCCTCTTGATACCCCGCCATGGTGATAAACCGTATATTTATCGAGTAGTAAGTTTTTTGCCTCTCGCCAGCCCAGCGCATAGTTTTGTGGGTTTATTTCACCATTGTTAAGTTTTTGTGGTGTCCACATGGTATCGACAGTGGCTTGACTTAAAAAATGCCTATCTAGGTAGCCACTGCCGAGCTTGGCCAGATCGCTAGGCGTACTGATAAATCCTCCACCCGCTAAACGATGACTCAAGTCGACATTGCGCCATGGTATATAGCTTGTTTGCTGCCCTTTGTTATTAAAATAAAAATCAACAAGGTGTTCGGCCTCTTCTTCTAACCCAGTCTGAGGCATATCAAGGGGTTGCCAAATGCGCTCACACATTGCATCGATAAAGTCTTGTCCTGATGCAGCAGCAAGCACTGCGCTTAGCAACACAGTGCCGTAACTTGAGTAATAAAACTGTTCACCGGGAGAGTAGAGTAATTCACTGCCGTCAAAGCCTTTTAGCGCCTCAAGCGGTGTTTCAAAGTGGCTTGTTAGAGCCATTGCATAATACAGTCCCATCAAGTCAGTATTGCGTTTGTAATGCGGTAACCCAGCGCTGTGTGAGGCAAGCTGTCTAGGTGTCATTGCCGGCCATAGTGGGTTTGGGTTGAATCCTAAATAGTCTTGGATTGGGGTATCTAAATTGAAGTTATGCTTATCAATCAATTGTGCCAACAGTGTTGCTGTCATAGCCTTTGATGTGCTGCCAATTCGAAATTGATGTTCAGTCGTCAATGGTATGTTGTTCTCTAAAGACGCATAGCCAACTGTGCCCGACCAAAGCGATTTGCCTTGGTAGGCAATGGCTGCAGATAGCCCTGGTGCTTGGCTTTGTTCTCGGTATGTCTTAAGAATATTAATGAGCTTTGCTTCATCGAGTTCAGTCTCACTATGCGTATGACTCGTTTCTGGGTGAGGGGCGTTTGGAAGCGTATAGTAGCTTGCAAATAAAATAGGGGCTTTACCGCGATAGGCTGCCCAATCGTAAACGGGTTTGAATAACCAGATCAGTAAGGCAATAATCAGGCATATAAGGGTGATAATTTTGTTTTTCATAACAAGCTCTCATTGAATGTGATGGAGCTAATATATTGAAATTATTGCTATTAAATCTTGCCGATAAATAAAAATGCTGGCCGATAGTTAAAAGAGTAAGTTTATTTATTAAAAATCATAAGAAAGAGGAAGCTATGAGTGAAACAAAGCGCTTGTTCTTTGGAGTTGGGTTAGATCAGGGGATGACTGAGCACCTTGAGACTTGGCTTACACACTCTGTCATCGCAAAAAAGCCACATACCAAGCCCAGTAATTGGCACCTTACCTTGGCTTTTTTACCGAGTGTGTCTGCTGAACAGCAAGTACAGTTAATTGAATTTGCTTGCGCGCTCAAAGTGACACGCTTTTCTTTAACGTTTAGCGAAACTGGCTATTGGGCGCATAATGGTATTTTTTACTTGAAACCCGACTTCATCGCGCCACAACTTAAAGCTTTAGCTGAGCCATTAAGAAACAAAGGCACTGAACTGGGTATTTATGATAACCCTTATGGGTTTTCGCCTCACATCACCTTATATCGAAGTCATAAGCCAAGTCCCGAATTAAATCAGGCAATCGCACCATGTTCACTTAAGGTCAACCAGTTTCACCTTTATCACTCGCATCGAACAGAAGCAGACGGGCTCATCTACGAACCGATAGAGACCTTTAATTTAATCTGAAAATAACTGTTTTCGATATTGGCTAGGTGTGGTGTTGAATCGCGCCTTGAACGCGCGATTAAATGGCCCGATAGAGTTAAATCCGGCATTGAGTGCGAGCGTAAGTATTGGAGTATTTACTTGGTCTGCTTGCTTAAACTGCGTGATCACATGATCTAATCGATGGTGGTTTAAAAACTGACTAAAGTGATTAAAGCCAAGTTGCTCATTAATATATTTTCTTAACTGATGAGGTGGCACGGTCATGGCATCGGCAAGTTGCGCAATGGTGAGTGCTGGTTGAAGATAGATTTGAGCTGCCAACTGCGCATTAAGTTTGTCGCTTAAAGCACTCGTGGGTTTGATTTTAGATTCTTCAAGTTGTGTTACTGAAGTGAACAACCAGTCTTTGATCGCCAGCAGGCAGGAAAATAAGGCTATAAACACGACCACAGCATTGCTCAACATAAACCAAGATTGACGACGCCATGGTGAGTCAGTGAACTCAAAAACTAACAGTAATAAACAATAAGCGACTGATAACGTTGCTAATACAATACGTAGCCTTCTTCGGGCATCGACTAAGTCATCTTGAAAGCCCCACATACTTAAGCCTATCGCGGTAAGTAAAGCGATGGCCTCTAATAAGTGCATCACTTGGTGAAATGGTGCAGATATATCGGTGAGGGCAAACTGCCAAAACAAAATCAGCACAAGCATAAAAATACTGGCTTGACTGACTTTGTGTGAAAGCCAGTGTGGAAACCTTGCGTGAAAGATGCGCCAAAAGATCAGTGCGAGCACAAAAGGAAACAGCTCAGTTAAAAAGAGAAACACGCCTCTGGCTGGGTTAAACCTTAACTCATGAATGGGCTGAGTCAGCAATAGAAAGCCGGTTAAAGACAGTGAAAGTGCCAACGCTAAAAGTCGCTCGCCTTGACCAAGTTTGTGCCAAAGTAAGGTGCTCAATGTCAGCATGATGCCAACACTCGAAAAACGTAGTAATAAGTCGACGAGTGTTAGGCTTGTCATGGCAGTAGCTTACTCTTGATATGCCTCGTTATCCAGCTCAATACCGAAGGCCTGGTAGAAGGTGATGAAGTCTTTGAAGCTTGTTTAAAAAGCTGCTCTGTTGCTGCATTACGCTCACTTTGAATATGTCTGCGGCTGCATTCTTGGGCGGCACAGTGCCAGTCTTGTTGCTTGATGGCTTGGTGTAGTTTCGGCCAGTTTTTTGCTAAATGCGGGGTACCTAAATTAAAAGCCATATCGAGCAGGGCATATTGTGCACTTAGAGGCATCTGTTCAAATTGACAATCAAAGCCGTTTTGTTTGTTAAAGACTCTACTCAATTCTTGTTTAAACTGAGCGAGGTGTTCGTGCAGGATTTTATCAGTTTCATGACTGGGTAGCGTGAGTTCACAAAACTGCGCATACCAACTTGACTTATAACCTGTCTCTTGTTTACTTATCTTTTTATATTCGGTTTGTTTTTCGCTATTACTGGCGGGCTTTCCTGACTTTTTATGGACCAGATTAAGCGCACAAAACGGGTTTGCGCTGTTCATTAAGAACCCAACACCTATGGTGGGATTGCCTCGGCTATCTAGATAAAGGTGTGCTATTTCGCCCTCAAAGTGTTTAAGTTGCTGTATAAACTGGGTGTCATTACTCGGCATAACTACTCATATTGTCGGAAAATACGGATTATTCGGTCAATTCTTGTGTTTCTTCCCGATCTGGCAGGTCACAACTTTGCACCTCTTCAATATTAGACTTTTCATCCACAATATAGCAATGCTTTAAGATAGAGCAGTAGCAAGCGTTTACTTTTACTTCATAAATGCTCTGGTCAATTTGCTGCCAAAGGCCAGAGTTAAAGTTGGTTTTTTGCATCATAAAGACATTGAACTCTTCACCGTCTGCAAGTAAAAAATTGGTGGTATCGCTTGACGCAAACCAGCCGAAAGCGTTGCGGTAATTAATGTCTCTTTGGTCTTGTTCTATCTCAGCGAGGGCTTCTTTATACGCATTTAACGAGCAGCAGCTATCGAGTAATTCTTCAATGTGTAAATGGTTTTCATCGTTATACATGTACTCGATGTAATGTACCATGGCAGGGCCGGTGCCAGAGTTAGAAATGTTGATATTAATATATTGTTTTTCTTGATTAATATCGAAATTAGAATAGCCCATTTTCAACCAAGGTAGGGTTTCTGCTTTAAGCTGACGTTTGGCTGCGGCGACCTGTTCTTGCGAGGCTTTTGCTTGAAGATAAGTGGCATAAAACGAGGCGGCAGAAATCACAATGGCACACACCGCGAGCATAGAGTTTATTTTTGAGCGAGTAAGGCCTTTTCTAGGTGGGCGCTTTGCTCTGAGTTTATGCTTTTTATCATCGTGATGATCTAGCACGGCTTGATCAGAGAGCGCATGGATTGTTTCCTGGTTCGAGTCTGTGGCCTGGTGCGTGTGTTCTTGTTTTGGTTGTTCGCTCATGTCCTTGCCTTAACGTATTGTTGTAATTTTTATATTTATGGTGCGGCTAAGAAAATCGTTAACTTATCACCAATCCGTAAAACGTCTTTCGATAAGCTGTTCCACTGTTTAAGCTTACTGATCGTAACATCAAAGTGTCTGGCGATGCGCCATAGGCTATCACCTGACTTAACTTTATACTCTATTTGCTTATCTGCCAAAATTGGGAGCATTAAGGTATCGCCTGCGCGAATACGGCTCGATTTTAATTGATTAAAGCTTTTTAATTGCGAAACTGTAATAGAGTGGCGCTTGGCAATGACACTTAAGCTGTCACCGCGACGAATGGTGTACTTTTGCCATTGCTCACTCGGCATTTCGGGTAAGTTCGCGACATAATCTTGCCAGTTCTGACTTTCGCCTTTTCTTAAAACTAAGTGCTTAGGACCGTCTAATAGGGCTGGGAAACGAGTATAACCTGGGTTTAGTACTTCGAGCTGCGCCCATTTCTTTTTGTCATCCAAAATTACCCCATGGCGCATATCAATCACATCTATGGTTGGCTGGTTCGCTATTTTTGGAAAGGCCATTGTTTCGTCACGAAGTAGCTGTGCGGCAGCTAAAAGCTTTGGCACATAGTGACGCGTTTGCCTTGGTAGTTTCAAATAAAAGAAGTCGGTCGATTTTCCCTGTTTTTTATTATTGCGAATAGCACGCGCAACACGCCCTTCGCCTGTGTTATAAGCGGCAATCGCATGGTACCAGTTGCCATCGAAGCGTTTGTGCAAATAGGTTAAAAAATCGAGTGCGGCATTAGTGGCATCAATCACGTCTTGGCGACCGTCATACCAAGGGCCAATTTTTACACCATAATGCTTGGCGATGAGTGGCGTCAGTTGCCAAAGGCCGGAAGCATGTTTGTGCGAGTAGGCGCTGGTGTCAAAATCACTCTCAATTAAGGGCATTAAAGCCAATTCAATTGGCAGACCTCTGCGCTCAACTTCATTGACGATGTAGTATAAAAATGGCTCGGCGCGTTTTGTAATAGTTTCCATGTAGTTCGGGTGTTTTAAATACCAATCAACACGGTTTTGCACACGCTCGTGAGTAGATGGCGCAAATTGCAATTGCATACGAATACGATGCCAAACATCTTCAGCTTCAATCGGTAAGATATTTTCAACTAATACCGGCACCACTGGCTCACCTGGTTCTATGAGTGCGTTATTTTCTACCGGAGGCGTATGAACAAGGGGTTCTTCAACTTCAGTGGGTGAGTCGGTTAGGCTGGCACAGCCTGATAACAGTAGAAAAAGTGAGATAAATACAATGCGCATGAAGATTCTTTTTTGTTTGTGTTATTTTTGAATATCACAACAATTGTATACAAGTTAATTACAAGGGTTAAGTGAAAATTTTTATGGGAGCGTGCGATATGCTAGGCGCGACTGTAAGTCGCGCACTCGGTGCAAAGAGTTTAGTTACTTCGCGTTTAAATGCTGGTGGTGAAAGCGCAGATGATCTTCTATGAAGCTGGCAATGAAGTAATAGCTGTGGTCGAAGCCTGCTTGCATCCTCAGCTCACACTCGGCATCGACTGACTTAGCTGCGGCAATTAAGTTTTCAGGTTTTAATTGCTCAGTTAAAAAACCATCCTCGCTACCTTGGTCAACTAAAATTGGTAAACTCGGTTTACCTGCTTTTAAAAGCTCAACACTGTCGTATTCAGTCCAAGCTTGCTTGTTGTCGCCTAAGTATGCAGTAAAGGCTTTTTCACCCCACGGGCACTGCGTTGGGTTAGTGATAGGGCTAAACGCTGAAATTGAACTAAAACGAGATTGATTTTTAAGGCCGATCATCAATGCGCCGTGTCCACCCATAGAGTGACCGCTGATTGCTCTCTGTGAAGTAACCGGAAAGTTCGCTTCAATTAAGTTTGGCAATTCATCAAGGATATAATCGTACATTTTAAAATGTGTCGCCCAAGGGGCTTGCGTTGCATTAACGTAAAATCCTGCGCCTTGGCCTAAATCATACCCCTCATCGTTTGCCACTCCCTCGCCACGTGGGCTGGTATCAGGCGCTACTATGGCCATGCCTAATTCTGCTGCAATACGTTGAACTCCGGCTTTTTGCATAAAGTTTTCGTCTGTGCAGGTTAGGCCTGAAAGCCAGTACAGCACAGGTACTTTATGGCCTTCGTTCACCTGTGGCGGTAGAAAAATGGCAAAGCGCATGGCGCAGTTAAGCACCTCAGACTGATGAGTATATTGCTTATGCCAACCACCAAAGCTTTTGTTATTACTGATATTCTCTAAGTTCATTTTTGATATCCATAAAGAACAAAGAGCTTGTTTATACAAGCTCTTTTGGGGTATTGAACAGTTTACTTGTTGTAATGGATCACTGAGCGAATGCTCTTACCTTCATGCATCAAATCAAAGGCTTCATTGATGTCTTCAAGGCCCATGGTGTGAGTAATAAAGTCTTGTAAACCAAACTCACCCGCCATGTAACGCTCAACGATTTCAGGTAACTCTGAACGGCCTTTTACACCACCAAATGCGCTACCACGCCATACGCGGCCTGTAACCAGTTGGAATGGACGCGTTGAGATCTCTTGGCCTGCGCCTGCTACACCGATGATCACTGATTCACCCCAGCCTTTGTGACAACACTCTAGGGCTGAACGCATCACGTCGACATTACCAATACATTCAAATGAAAAGTCTACGCCACCGTCAGTCATATCAACAATCACTTCTTGAATTGGTTTATCGAAGTCTTTTGGGTTGATACAGTCAGTTGCACCTAATTTTTTAGCTAAGTCATATTTGCTTTCGTTGATATCTACACCAATGATGCGACTTGCACCAGCCATAGTTGCACCAATGATCGCTGAAAGGCCAATGCCACCTAGACCAAAAATCGCTACCGTGTCGCCTTTTTGTACTTTTGCTGTGTTCAGTACCGCACCCATACCGGTTGTGACGCCACAGCCTAATAAACATACTTCTTCAAGTGGTGCTTCTTTATTTACTTTTGCTAAAGAAATTTCTGGCAATACTGTGTACTCAGAGAATGTTGAGCAACCCATGTAGTGATAGATTGGTTGGCCGTCTTTGTAGAAGCGCGTTGTGCCATCTGGCATTAAGCCTTTGCCTTGCGTTTCACGCACCGCTTGGCACAGGTTGGTTTTACCAGATGTACAGAACTTACACTCGCCACATTCTGCGGTGTAAAGTGGGATCACATGGTCGCCTACTTCTAAACCCGTTACACCTTCACCTATTTGCTCAACGATACCACCGCCTTCGTGGCCTAAAATTGAAGGGAAAATACCTTCAGGATCATCACCTGATAACGTAAATGCGTCGGTATGACATACACCCGTTGCAACGATGCGCACTAATACTTCGCCTTTACGCGGCAGCATTACATCGACTTCTTCGATTTTAAGTGGCTCATTTGGGCCCCATGCGACGGCCGCCTTAGATTTAATAAATTGATCTGCCATGTTGTCCTCAGTTTTTTAAGTGAATTGTTTTAAGTGTTATGTGCAAATAAGAGCGTAGGCACTCAAAACTATTTTAGCGACGTACTTTACGCGTATTTGCAATATTATTTTTGACGAGAGAAAGTGTAGTTTGTTTACACCTGTTCGATAATCCCTTATTTTTGTAAATTACTTTTACTCAATGGTAATAATAGGGCGGTATGAATAGTTGGCAGGGCATTAATGAATTTGTCGCGGTGGCACAATCGGGTAGTTTTACTCAAGCGGCGAAGCGATTAGGCGTATCGACTGCACATATCAGTCGCCAAGTCACGGCGTTAGAAGAGAAGTACAGTACTAAGCTATTTTATCGTTCAACGCGCAAGGTCGCCCTGACCGAAGAAGGCCAAGTGTTTTTTCACCATTGCCAGCATGCGCTAACAGGTCTTGAAGAGGCAGAGCGCGCAATCAGTAACTTGCGAGATACACCGCAGGGTTTAATTAAAATGACAGCCCCAGTTGCCTATGGCGAGCAGTTTATTATGCCGCTGGTACATGACTTTATGCGGCAATACCCGGAAGTCGAAGTGCAAATGTTTTTAAGCAACCAAACCTTTGACTTGGTGGCAGAAGGATTTGATCTAGCCATCCGTCTTGGTAAGTTGAATGACTCAAGCATGATGGCAAAGCGTTTAACCAGCCGAATTCAATATGTTTGTGCCTCTCCCGATTATTTACGTCAATATGGCGCACCTCATACATTAGACGAGCTGAAACAACATCAGTGTTTAACAGGGAACAGCGAGTACTGGCGTTTTCTCGTTGAGGGTAAAGAGCGCACATTAAAAATGAAAAGTCGCCTCAATTGTAATAGTGGCTTTGCACTTAGAGATGCGGCACTTAAAGGTTTGGGGATAATCAAGTTACCCGACTACTACATTGCAGATGACCTAAAGCTAGGCAACTTGGTTGAGGTGTTACCGCAATACTTAGAAGCTGAAGAGGGAATTTGGGCGCTGTATCCGCATAATCGTCATTTATCACCTAAAGTCAGATTGATGGTGGATTATCTGAATGCGCATTTAGATTCCGACAATAATGCGCAATAAAACTGCAATCAATCCTTAAGATCGCAGAAACTTAAACGTCATAAACCTGCTGTTTAATTGTACGCTATTAAATATTACACAATAAACAACAGTAGGTTTAGTCATGCTTAAACGCTCTCTGATCGCGCTTTCTTTATTAACGGCTCTCACAGGTTGTGCCCTTGATGGCGACGATGGCCAACAAGGTCCTCAAGGTGAACAGGGCCCAGCTGGTGTTGCTGGTACGAATGGTTCAAACGGCACAAATGGTAGTGATGGTTCAAATGGCACAGACGGCACCAATGGGGTTGATGGTAAAGATGCCAACCGTCTGTTAGATATTCAAATGGTTGGTCGTGCAGTGTTAAATGCACAAAGTCCTGAGGGTGCAGCCGAAATCGTGGCTTACCAAGCATCTAAAAAATGGATTTACGCAATCAACAGCTCAGGTGATAGCGCTGTGGTCAATATCATTGCTGCAGACAGCTTTGATACTGCGAGTTTGGTGAAAAATAACGAAGGTGTGATCACGACGACTAACTTAAGCAGTGCGATCACGTTAACGTTAAACGACAACACCCCTGGCGATGCGAACAGCATAGCAATCGATGAAAACAATCAATTATTAGCGGTTGCGATGGCAGCAAAAACCACTGGCGAGAACGGCCAAATCGCGTTTTATGATATTTCAGGTGATGCGCCAGTATTTATAAAAAATGTCACAGTGGGTGCATTACCAGATATGGTGACGTTCAGCCCAGACGGCAGCAAAGTGGTTGTGGCTAACGAAGGTGAGCCAGAGGGGGATTACAGTGTTGATCCCGAAGGTAGCATCAGTGTCATTGCGGTAACTAATGGTGCAGTAGCTGATAACGCAACACAAATTACCTTCACAGATTATAACGGCAAGCAGGCTGAATTAGAAGCCATGGGTATGGTGTTCGCAAACCCAACGGGTCGCACAATCAACGGTAAGTTAATTAATACTACGGTGGCGATGGACCTTGAGCCTGAGTATGTCAGCATTTCAAAAGACAACCGTTATGCTTATGTATCTATTCAAGAAAACAATGGCTTAGCTGTGGTTGATTTAAGCGACAACAGCGTCAAGTTGATGGGGTTAGGCTTTAAAGATTGGTCAAATTTAGTCATGGATGCGTCTGATAAAGACGGCAAGATCAACTTTAAGAAATACCCGGGCCTGTACGGTATGTATCAGCCAGATACCATCGCAAGCTTTAGCTGGAAAGGTGCAAACTTTGTCGTGTCTGCCAATGAAGGTGACGGTCGTGAATACTTCTTTGATGCTTCAGATGCTGCGGACTGTACTGCAAAAGGCGGTCTAGATTTTGATGAAGACGACGGTTGTTTGTCGTATATCGATGAGTCTCGTGTTGAAGACCTAACGCTGGCAAATAACTTTTCTTACTTAAACAACGATGATGACGATATTGGTCGCCTAAAAGTGACAACAGTAAAAGGTGATACTGATAACGATGGTCAATACGAAGCACTTTACACGTACGGTGCGCGTTCTTTCACGATTTGGGACAGCAATGGTTTAATCGTCTTTGATTCTGGCGATGAAATTGCCCGTATTACAGCATCTGTTCATGGCGCTGCATTTAACAACGATGAAGATGAAAATGAAGGCGACACGCGTTCTGATGCAAAAGGCGCTGAACCTGAAGCGTTGGCTCTGGGCCAAATTGGTGAGCGTATGTTTGCGTTTATTGGTCTAGAGCGCATGGGCGGCATCATGGTGTACGACATCACTAACCCTTATGACGTCAAGTTTGCTGACTACTTCTTTAACCGCGGTGTGGTTGAAGGCGCAGATATTACCGGTGACTTAGCGCCAGAAGGCATGTCATTTGTACCTGCTGAACAAAGCGCCACAGGCAAGCCTTTGCTTATTATTGGTAATGAAATCTCAGGCTCAGTCGCCGTTTGGCAGGTTGCATTAAAAGACTAGGTGCAAAATAGATCTGCGAAGCAGATTACTTTTGCGCAATGTGAAATGAGCTAGTTTAGATGGATTTAAATTGAGTAGTTTTGCGCAAGGGGGACGAACAACCGATGCAAAGCATCGCAGTGTGAGGAAGTGGAGGCAAGGATGCCGACAGGTCACCGTTACAAGGAAGTAATACTTCGCACGATTGTTAATCAGCAAGTTTAGATGGCTTTGAATTGAGGCATTTACGAAACCATTTTTGTCGCCGTAAACGACGACCTACAAGCTTAAGTTTAATCTTTGTAGATCGTGCTTCAGCGCGACAATTTAGAAAAGTTGCACAACTTACCCATACCAAAAAGCGCATTTGTGAGAAGTGCGCTTTTTTTTTAGTGCAAAATACACCTGCGCAGCAGGTTACTTTTGCGCAAGGGTGACGAACAATCGATGCGAAGCATCGCAGTGTAAGGAAGTGGAGGCAAGGATGCCGACAGGCCCATGCTACAAGGAAGTAATACTCCGCAAGATTGCTAATCAGCAAGTTTAGACGGGTTTAAATAAAAGTATCTGCAAAACCGTTTTGTCGCCGTAAACGACGACCTACATGCAAGGGTTTAATTCCTGTAGGTCGTGCTTCAGCGCGACAATATTTTCGCAAATTAATTTATCGCGGGCTCTAGATTAAATGTTTTTGCCCTTGGTCTGTGATGTCTCACCAATAATAAACAAAATCCAGCAACTAACACTTGGGCTATGGTCACCAGCCAAACATCAACAATAAGATAACTCGGTGGCGTGTGGCCAAGTAGCATCTGGATTAAGTCGTAAAGTGGGCAAATTAGTGCCAATATCGCAGCAGCATAAAGCTGTTGTATCATGCCGCCTCTGACATTTTTACTAAACCAGCCATGTATTAGACAGACTAAGATCATCACGCCAAACAAAGGCGGGAGTAAACTGACTTGTGACCATGACTCTGGTGCAAAGCGTGCCGCAATGAAGGTGCTGGCAACGGCAATCAAAGTACCACTCGATAGTGCTAAGGTCATGGCTTTGACGAATTGCAGGCCGCGTTTACTTTGCTTGCGGTTGTTTTCGCGCTTTTCTAGCCAGATTAAATTACCTGTTAAAATCATATAACAGCATGCTAAACCGAGTAAGAAATAGATAAACTTCAGCGTATTGCCGCCATACTCACCAAAGTGCAGAGAACTGAGTACACTATATGTGCCAGCTGTTGCTGATTGACTTGGCGTGTATTCTTTGATTAAACGGCCATCTTCTAACGAGTATGTCAGGCGAGTCAGTTGGTCGAGAGTATGATGTTCTGTCATTGCGACTTCAACTTGGCCCGCTTGATCGTTGGGCGCAAACACATTTAAAAAGTACACGCTTTGCTCAGGGTAGCGACGCTTTGCATCTTCCACCATATCATCTAGCAAAGTTAAGTCTGCAGGCTGACCCGAGAGCTCTTTAATTCTCGGTGGCGCATAAAAGTCTGCGGTTGCCATTAGAGCGGGGATATTACCCTTAAATACCGCAAAACCAAACCCAGCTTGCAGTAAAATACTCAAGTTGAACATCACACCAGTGAGGGCAAATAAAAACGTGTAAGGTAAGGTACTAATGCCAATAATGCTATGGCCATCAAGATACGTGTCTTTTCGACGGTCGACCCGATATTGGTAGTAATGACTAATAATTTTCTTCAGTAAAATAAGTGTGCCAGTACATACCATGACAAGGAAGATCAACGACACAATACCGACCAACTCGGTGCCACCAGGTAGCATCAAACTAATATGCATACGATACAGCATGTTACCAAGATAGAAGTCTGCTTGATCTAACTCGTAACGCTGACCTGTTTCTGGATCAAAGCTCTGATTGACGTCGACATGTTCGCCTTCAGGTGTCTCGATTTCAAAATAACTGACATAAAAAGGCTGAGCTTGAGTGGGAAGTTCGATAAACACACCATGATCAGCTGGCATGGTATGCCCTTGGTTGCTGATCTGTTTGGCAATCGTTGAAACCGGTACTTGATGCCTTTGGCTTGCCAAGTCTGTTTTCGGTGCATCATATTGCATATCCCACAATACAATGTTTTCTCTGAAAAACGACATTGAGCCACAGACAAAGACGATCATCAAAACGCCTGAGATGATCAAACCAAGCCATGCATGTGCATGGGTGAAATTCTTTAACGTAGACTGTTTCATCCTGTTGGTCCTGCTGCAGTAAAGAAGGTGATCACAAAAATAATGATGGTGGGAATGGCCAGTAATCCAGCTCTTTTCCAGGCCTGCTTGGCACTGTCCGCGCCATAACACCAAGTCATTACGCCAGCCCAAGCAGATAATGCCAGTACCAGGGATATGGCTAATATCATATTGATATGTGTGACTAACCAAAGACTTAAAATGCTCGGCACTAAGATCATTACGATGGTGCCAGACAAGAACCCGGCAAATGTTTTATGCCACATTATTGGCCTCCTGCAATTAGCTGCAAACCGGCACTAAGTACACAGGTAGCAATAACGCTAGCGATGGCCCACTGAGGTTTATGGTTAAGTAAGAATATAGGCGCGGGAATAAATAGCATTAAACCAAGTAGCGCAAAAATACCGGCGACTACTGGGCTGAAATTCGCTCCAATCAGCAATGACAGAGTAATCGCACTGAGTACTGCAATGGTGACTAATGCCAACCAGCGAGGGGGTTTAAATTGTTGTGTCTTTAAAAACTGTTGCCGAGGGCTTGAGGCATAAAGCAGCATGCCAGTTAACCAATAGGCAGGAAGGAGGTAAAAAAAACTCATTGTTAAATCCTTGCTACTTATACCAATCCTCAAAATAAATTACTTAATTAAGAGGGTGGTATTAGTTATATTTCCTAAAACCGCGAAAAGATGTCGCATTGCTACGACATCTTTTTATAGGGGCTAAGTGTTGACTGTGTTACCAGTCGAATACACCACGGAACGAAATTGCATATTCTGCTGGGGCACCTAAACGTGCATTACGGGCACGGTGTGCGACGTAATATTCTTCATCAGTGATGTTTTTGCCAATGAAGTAGATACCATAGTTATCCCATTCGTAACCAAGCTGTAAGTTAACCAGAGTGCGCGCATCGTTATGTAAGTCAAAGAACGCGTCGCCAGGCTCCAAACCATCACGATATGGGTTCGGTCTATTCGGTGCATCGCTTGCATAGTTAATATTGATGTTCGCGAATAGGCCATCTGGCCCTTGGTAGGTTAGACCCGCGCTTTGCGTACGTTCAGGTGCAGCGAATTGGCGACCTGTTAAGTCGTATTCAGTGTCTGGAGTTGTGATTTTAAAGTCTGTAAATTCAGTACCCGCATAACCAATTGCCGTATAGGCTTTGAGGTAATCTGTTACGTTATAATAGACTTCAAATTCGAAGCCTTTCACTTCTGAGCTACCCGCATTCACTGTTTGAATGTCAAAGTTGTTTGAAGAGAGTTGTACTGAAACTTGTTGATCGGTCCAATCTGTATAGAAGAAGTTGGCATTCGCAGTTAATGCGCCATCTAGCCAAGTTGAACGGATCGCTAACTCATAATTATCTGTATATTCAGGCTCATACTCAAATGTCACAGATTTCGCTTGGTTTACACCGACACCGCCTGAACGATAACCCTTCTGAAAAGTAAAGGTTGAAATGATGTCATCATTCAGGTGATAGCTCACACCAATTTTCGGTAAGAAAGTATTGAAGCTAGTATCTGCTAAGGCCGCAGGTTTTGAAGCGTCAGCTGCAATGCCGAGTAATCTGCCGTTAATCCCTGTTATCAGTGGTACAATGCCCTCGAAAGGTGTACCTACATAATTTGCTGGGTTTGGCATTTTATCTTGGTTCAGAATAGTATATTCAGCATCATTACCATTTTCTTGCGCTTCGCGATCAAAGCGCAACCCCGCTAAAATATCCCACTTTTCATTTATGTGCCAAACGCCATCAGCGAAGAGTGCATAGCTAGTTACTTTACTTTCTGTCAGTGAATAGACCTTAGTTCTTGCAGGATCAATCTCTGCATACTGAGCAATGACTAAATCAGCGATTTGTGGACTAAGTTTGTATTGCGCTTGCAATACGTTACTTGATAGGCCAAGACGAGATAGATTGTAGTTGTTTAAGCCCGTACTTAACTCTTTGCGGTCGCCATTAAAGTAGTAAGCACCCGCTACACCGCTAAAGCTCTCATAGTCAAAAGTAAGCCTGAACTCTTGAGTCAGCGTTTTTTCAGTATTGTCATAGAATGTGCTGCTACCCGTGTCGACGACAGGTGTGTTACCTAGACCTTTTGGATAGTCAGAATCCCAGTCAAATGCCTCAAGTACGTCAGAGTAAGTTGTATAAGAAGAAAATGATAGCTCGTTATTAATGTCATAGTTCAAAGTTAAAGAAACAAGTTCAGTTTCGGCTTTACGCTCACGAGTATCATTATATGAAGTACTACGGTTGTCAAAATCAACTTCACCAGCATTGGTAGTTAAGTTTGCATCACCATATGCGCGCTCTGCGTTCATGTAGCTAAGCATTGCCGAAAAGTCTTCTAACCCTGCCGGCTCGTATAAAAGTTTTAATCGATAGGTATGTTCTTCATTAAAATCTGAGTCAGAGTTGTCATGTAAGTTCGTGACGTTACCATCGTAGCGCTTTTCTTCACCGCTGAATCTAAATGACAACTCATCTTCAACCAGGCCACCACCAATGGCAATACCGGCTTCTTGCTGACCATTCTGACCAATCAGAAATTTGTATTTACCTTCGTTTTCATGGCTTGGCATTTGAGTATTTAAAATAACTGCACCAGCAAGTGCGTTGCGCCCTTGCAATGTAGATTGTGGCCCACGCAAGATTTCAACTTGCTGCGCATCCCATGTTGAGAAGCCACCATTACGAACTAAGCCCTGTGGTAGCGGTGCGCCATCAATATACACACTTGCTAAGTAGCTATTACCACCGCCAGACACATTAAAGCCGTCGATTCCGCGAATGCTGAAACCATAGCTATCGCCATGGGTATTGGCTGTATTCATCATCACATCGGTGAAAGTGTTGATCTGCTGTTGTTCGATCATATCAGGAGTTAATACAGCAACACTTGTGGTGGTTTCTTGCAGGCTACGTGCAATTTTCTGACCTGTGACCATGATGGTTTCGATTTCTTTTTCATCACCTTGATCATCGGCAAAAACAAGTTGGCTAGAAAGTGCCATCGGAATTGCAAGAGACGCACGTAGTGCAAATGAGAGCGCAGAGAGTTTCATTATTCGTCCGTATAAAGTATTTGCTCAAAAAACAGGTTGCAAATACTAACATGATCAAAATTGCAAATCATTATCATTACTGTGCTTGTTGTGGGTATTTTAACCTATTTTTTATGCTGAGCTGAGAAAGGTGAGGTAATAAAATTATATTAACACTTTTTTAAGGTGCTGATTTATTTATATAAAAAATTATTCTAGCTGCTTTGTATGAGAGCTATCTTAGATTAAATGTACACATAGGGTTTGCTAAAAAGAATGCATATATTCATGATTATACTAATATATGCATTAATGAAATGACTTAAAACAGGTATTTAGAAGCTAAAGGAGAGCTGCAAGCCAGTGAAATGGTTATCTTTAGCCTCCCAGCCATTACCATCAATTTGTCGGTAGCGGGTGTAGGCTTCTAGTTTAAGATGTTCTATTTGCACACCGATGCCTGCACCTAAGTATGCATCAATCTCGTTGTTTGGCGCATTATAAACGGTGATACTTGAGTGGTTACTATAGCGGTCATTGTTACGCTGGTCGTGAAACATAAGCTCAAATGCATCAAAGCCCAACTCACCATATGCGTAAATAGTAGAGAAATAACCAAATTTAAGCCCGGTATCTAAAGTGAGAAAGTCTTCGCGATAACCTTGCTCTGTTGTCACACTGGCATTTCCTAAAGCACTAATAAAACCAATACCAAAAGGGGTGTGATTAAAATAGCCAAGCACTTCAAATCCAGTTGAAATAATATGATCATCAAGCGCATTAAATTCTGATTTGGCAAATAAAGAAAAATCGAAATCATCATTAGCAGCACAAGGTAAAGAGGTTAAACCGAGTAAGAAAAGCGAAGCAATGTAGCGCGTCATGCGGGGGTCCTTGCAATTTAAACTTATGAAATTGTAAGTTGCGTAAAGAGCGCTAACTGTAAGAAAGTGTTCAAAATTTGTAAATATCTTAAGATATGTTAGGCAGTAATAGACCTTTAAATTGTTCTTTATAGCGCCTAGAAAGATTGAGCTTTTTACCACTTTGCATAGTGATTTCACTGTCGCCACTTTGAATGGGGGTGATAGAACTAATGGCATCAAGCCGTACCGCATGACTACGGTGTATGCGACAAAATCCGTGAGGCTCGAGTTGTTCACTGAGCTTAGTTAAGGTGGCGCGAAGTGGATAAATACGCCCACCAATGTGTAAGTTGACATAATTACCTGCAGATTCTAACCACTCAATATCATTGACCTTGATAATAAATTCTTTACCAAGCTTTCTTACTAGCAGGCGTTCAAACTGCGGTTTTACAGACTCTTCAGTTTGTTGCAGAACATGGGCCTCGCCCTTTAATTGGCCGATAAGATATTGATAGCCTTTAATCGACATAATTAAAAACAAAAACCCCCATACATCTTTGCGGTATTCATACAAGAATTCATACCAGAGCAAGCCAAAGTCATAGCTGCTTGCTTGGCTCCAATAAACGAGTTTGCGAAGTGCCACCATAATGGCAACATGTAACACACTAAACACGATTGACGCGAAAAAGTACAAGCAGAGTGAGCGTGTTATGGCTTGAAAATTAAAAGGTTGGTATTTAAGAAGGAAAATTACACCGGGTACGAGTATTAGCGTACTTAAGGCGCTGCTATATTCCCATACAAATGGTTCCCACAACTGAAAAGGCAATACGCCATCACGTTGCGCTTCCATAATGTCAGAAGTGGCATTAATGGTATTGTTGATAAGGATATAAACCATTAATAATATCGCGCCATACTGACTTGAGCATCTTAAAAAATGTGTAGAACGCGCCATCTTTGGTTCTCTTTAAGTAAACATAAAACCAGCTTATCAAGTAACTTAAGCAGTCCCAAGCTGTTTATCCCACATTGCCACCGCTTATCCCTAGTTACTGTTTTTTAAGCACATATTTATTTTATTTCAGACAGTATTCAGCAACAGTGAGATTACTTGGATTGAGTACAAGATAGGAAATACGATGCTCAAAAATATCTCTACATTATGGCAACCCCCCTTAACGCATTCATCGTCACGTTTAGTTGAACTGGATTGGCTAAGAGTCTTGGCGTTTGGCTTGTTGGTGTTTTATCACACAGGCATGTTGTATACGCAAAACTGGGGATTTCATTTCAAAAGCACGTACCTAAGCTCAGGGATTGAAAATGCCATGCTCTTACTCTCGCCATGGAGAATGGGTTTAATTTGGTATATCTCGGGTGCCGCTTTAAGTTGTTTAATACAAAAGAGCGTAATACCCTCATTTTTGTTCAGTCGAACCATAAAAATCTTACTCCCTTTATTTATTGGCGTCTGGCTGATTGTGCCTATTCAACTGTACGCACAAATGCACCAAGAAATCGGGTTAGATCTTAATTATTTTCAGTTTTATCTGGCCTTTACTGACTTATCTAACCCATTATTTTCTCAGTATCAATCGGGGATTTGGCCACATGTTGATGTGAATCATCTTTGGTATTTACGCTCTCTTTGGGAGTTCACTTTACTGTTGGTTTTGTTGCTACCTATATTGTGGAGTAGTTGGTTGCAAGTTGCGCTTGAATCACTCATAAAGCGCGCTTTTATTTGGGTTTTCTTAGGGCTATTAGTGCCTCTTTGTGTATTAAAACTGTCTTGGCCTAGTGAGACATTTCGTTATCCAATGGGGCTTGTTTTTTTAATCTATGGCTTTTTACTGACACATCATCGAGCGTTCTTTGAAAAGCTCAGTCAGAACTGGCATAGGCTATTAGGTAGTTTTATTGTGGGATATCTGCTGGTGGTTTGGGGCTACCAAATGATTTGGCTTAACGATCAAAGTTTACAATGGCAGATTACCGCAATGGATATGCTTTACACTGCTCAGAGATTACTTGGCGTGATGACGATGTTGGCATTGGCAGCGCGATTCTTAAAGCGTCCCCATCGCTTATTGCCAAGAGTTAATCGGTTAGTGTTTCCTTTTTATATTTTTCATCAGAGTATCATTATTGCTTTGGCATTCTGGTTCCATGATATGAATTTGGGAGCAGTAGCGGAGGCTTGCTTAGTTGTATTAGGTACTTTTACACTCTGTGCTCTGTTGTGTGTTGTCTTAAATTACTTGCCATTTATGCAGCCATTA
Source organism: uncultured Pseudoalteromonas sp. (assembly GCA_964479805.1). Taxonomy (GTDB): domain Bacteria; phylum Pseudomonadota; class Gammaproteobacteria; order Enterobacterales; family Alteromonadaceae; genus Pseudoalteromonas. Next base: position 37,409 of record CAYZOE010000006.1, read on the forward strand.
TTTGGTATCAGGGTGAATAAAGAATATCCGAGACACCTTAAAATAGCAGGGAATACTTTGATGTTCATACTTTTGGTGCCCATGGCCCTAAACATTCTATTTTGAACGTATTGCGTAACCCCTAGCTATGAAGCAGCAAGACTCATACTACCCCGTAAAGGCTTGATGATTGTGTACATTAAAAGTGTTTTAAATATAGCAAATTGTATATTTTGCCTAAACTTAAAGGGTGACTTCACACGTATTACTCATAATATAAGTGGTATCGCATAGGTGAGATAATGTATGAAAGAAGAAGTTCAATTAGTTGATGAGTTGGGTCATGTAATTGGCTACGAAGAAAAGCTAAAAGCACATAAGTTGGGGCTTTTGCACAGTGCGTTTTCACTCATGATTGTCAGGAATACCAAATCAGGCTATGAATTTCTACTTCAACGTCGTGCGCTTGGTAAATATCATAGTGGTGGTCTTTGGAGTAATACATGTTGTTCTCATCCTAGGCGGGGCGAGCCCATTCAAGATGCTGTTCGTCGACGTGTCAATGAAGAGCTAGGTATCATGACATTGTCACCGCTCCATGCACTATCGCCATTTACCTATAAAGCTTATTTAGATAATGATCTCATTGAACATGAGTATGACCATATTTTTATATCAGAGTGTTCACCTGATCCTATCTGCCCTGAGCCAAATGAAGTCATGTCATTCGAGTGGATGAAAGAGCAGCAAATTTTGCAACTCTTAAACACAGAACCTAAACGATATACGGCATGGTTTGCTGATGTTTTTAAATATGTACGTGCTTACTTATTGGGTTCTAAATCATAAACAGTTACTTTTTTTCCGACCAAATAGTTAACAGCATATGGGGCACCGTCAGCGCGAATAACAAAATAAACGTAGTGCTAAACAGGTTTTCGTCGAACGCTCGAATATTGTTAAACATAATAAAAAAAGCGAATGCCAACAGTGCGGTGCCAACCATAGGTATGCTGACCCAACAGATAAACGAGAATCTACTTAATTGATAGTCGGTCATAATCCTCTTTGTATGTAATATCGAATGAAATGCACAAAAGTAAGCTAGAAAAAATGCCAGAGGCGGTAACAAGAAGGCAGACAATGCGATACCCAATGTCGTTTTAATATGTGTTTTGAAATAAAGATGAAATGCACGGATAAAAATTAAGCTAATTAGGCTTATGCTGTTCAAAGCTTTCAACAGTAAAATAAATCTTTCAGCAGTAACTTGGTCGTTGCCAAGTAGCATAAACAGAGACGTTAGATTGTCAGAGTAAAGCCATACGCTTGCACTAAGTAAAATGGAGGCAAGGCATATTCTGGCTAAAAAGTGATTTAGTTCAAACCAGTCTTCTTGAAAATGGCCAATCGCCAAGACATAAAAAGTTAAGAGGCCAAGAAAAGGAGAGGATTGCCAAAAAAATAAACAAACTAAGACAACGAGTATATAGACACCATACAAAATGACTCTTTTGAGGAGGCTACTTTGGAAAGGCAGTTGTTTTAAACAGTATTTTTCAATAACAATCACATCAAGTGCACCATGAGGTATCCCAACAAAGAAAACGGCGATGGCAACGAGTGTGAACAAAAAAAGCTGAGAGAGATCAGCGATGGCAAGCATACACACTAAACCAACAGCAACCGCAAAAAATGGAAATATCTGGTCGGGTGATTGGTACGTTTTGGGCGTGATCCTATTCATAATGCGCGTAAAAAAGCACTTGTTGGCATCGCAAGAATGATATTGGTTAAATCTTTGAATGAAGCAGATTCCGTCATAAATTGCGTGAAGCAGTCTGGACTCGTTCTCTGTATCAATGATTTAAAAAGATTGGGGGCAATAAGCATGTTATTTTTTAAAGCACGAAGAAACAGTCTATCCATTAACCTGTATCTGATTGATATAGGCATTTTTTGTGTAAAAGGTTGCCCTGTGTTTATCTGATATGCGGCTTCTTTCGCCCAGCGTTGAGTGGGTAAAAACGTGTAACCCGAGCTGGTTCTGACATGACCTCCAGCAATACCGCTGCGAGTATAAAATTGCCCGAATTTAAGGTGGTTTTGAGGTTTCATTGTGTGCATTGGTATTACGCCTTGCTCCCAAGTGAGCGCGCGTAGTTTTTTCAAATCAAAGCGCTCTGCAATTTTGGCATTAACCTCTTGCTTAATAATATTAAATGGCATTACAGATTGGCTAAAGTAAGTCACTTCATAAAGAGCACGATGGTCGTCAATAGGTAGAATATAGACAAAGCGCAAAGCGCCGTCGTTTGTAACTGTCATTTGCTCCATTAATCCAACACAGCTCGAATCAAACAACGCCGTTGAGCTTTCAAGCCAAACACCTACAAAGCATTGAAATAAATTACCTTTAGCATTTACATGTTTGTCTAATCGGCTGTCTACAATATAGTTTGAAGTGATTGAAGTCGCCGTGTGTTCTGTATTTAGTATCAAACTTTTATCACGTTTTTGAACATCGGTGACAGGTTTCGAAAAATGTAACTCAATGTGCTTGCTTTTATGACATTGCTCCATAAAAAACTGGTAGAAATCAGCCCCTTTTATACAGTGATAGTGTTGCTTTGGGTTCTTAGAGTTGTGTTGAAAGGTGTCTATTTCGTCACTGACCTGCCATTTAGACCAAGATTTAGAAATTAACGGTTTAAGGTAATTGGGCAAGTGTTCTTTGCCCCAAAAACACCATGTTCGTGCTTTATCAAATGAATCTTCAGCTTCGAACATTCCAATTTTACGCTGGCTTTTTATATCATTAAGAGCCAGCACAAGAGACGCGTTTGCCATACCAATACCGATGCAGCTTAAATCATAAGCGGCATTCATAAAGCGTCACTGTTTGTTGGTTTGAGTTGAGACAGCGACTGATGTAATTCTTTGTGATGTTTTAGTGTCTTTATTGGTGCTACTGAGGGAAGTTGCCATAATGCATTTGCTGCAACCAATATTTTTTTGTAAGTAGGCACTACACATCGAGGCAACCAATACTGATAATGTTGTTGTTCGATTAACACACCGATATGTCTATACACTGACAGCGCGACAGCAATCGCCCTTCTACTCTTAGGTGGTAGAAATTGTAGCCCTATTCGGGCACTGGCATAATATTGCTCTGCAAGTTGTAACAGTCTTTTTATGCTGTTTGCCGTGATTTGCCTTATCTGTTCATCCTCAGATAAGATTTCTTCAGGCGAGTGAGGGCACCATGAAAAAGGTAAGTATCGTCTGCCCATTTCAGCGTCTTCTTTGACATCTCTGGCAATGTTAGTCAGTTGCATGGCCACACCCAAATCAATGGCAAAGTCGTAACCTCGTTTATCGGCATTGAGAATAGGACACATCATTAGCCCAACAACGCCAGCGACCTTATAAGCATATTGAATTAACTCGTCTTGGTCATGAATTCGTGCGGGAGACAAATCACTTTGTACACCATTTACCAGGGTCATTGGTAGAGCTGTCGAAATTTCATGTCGTTTAAAAAAACGAATGAATTCATCTAGTGTTTGACCGCAAGAGTTAATTTTTCCTGAAAGGCTATCATTAATGTGGTTGAGTTGCTTCGCTGCTAATTCAGCATGCTCACTTTCATCGGCAATGTCATCGACCCATCTACAAAACTGATACAGCTTTGCAGCTTCTTGCAATTGTCCATGCTCTAATAGCCGACCTGCAAATCTGAAAGATTTACCATATCGACTAAGTGTACTCAGTGCAGGTTCTGTCATACAAGCAAGCCTATTAATGTTAAGAACTAGTCGAGCGGGTGATTAAGCTGGGTATTAAATGCTCCAACACTTTTGCAGAGGATAATACGCCAGGCACACCCGCGCCAGGGTGCGTTCCTGCACCCGTTAAATATAAGTTATCTAACCCCTCTGCACGATTGTGGAATCTAAACCAAGCTGATTGGGACAAGCTTGGTGCAATTGAAAAACCAGAGCCGTCAACGCTTAAATAATCAGAAGCAAATTCTTCAGGTGTCATATCAAATTGCACAACAAGGTGACTTTTAAGATTAGGTAAAATAGTTTGTTCAAGTGCGTTTAATATTTTTGTGGCATAGGTATCTCGCAACTCATCCCAATTTTGACCGCCTTGTAAATTTGGCACCGGAGAAAGCACATAAAAACTATCGCATCCTTCAGGTGCCATAGAGGGATCCGTTGCTGTTGGCCTATGTAAGTAAAGCGAAAAGTCATCAGCTAAGATTTGCTTGTCAAAAATGTCAGATAACAAGCCTTGGTAGCGTTTTCCTAACCAGATTGTATGGTGAGCGATATCGTCATAGGTTCTATTCGTGCCAAAGTAAAGTACATATAGGCCCATGGAAGGCTTTGCGAATTTGGTTTTAATCTTAGCTGAAAAGCTGATTTCATCCTTGGCGACCATATTTTGATACAGATATTTTGGATCTGTGTTAGACACCACTAAATCACAGTCATATGTTCGGTTATCTGTCGTAACAACTGAATGCGCTAGACGATTAGAGGTATTAATTTTTTCGATGGTGGTGTCAAGTTGTATGCGGATGCCTTGTTCACGCATTAACCTCTCCAGAGCACGCACAACAGCACCCATTCCACCTTTAGCAAAATGGATACCCCATTTTAATTCTAGGAAGTGTATTAAGTTATAAATACATGTTGTATCAAAGGGGTTTCCGCCTACGAGCAAAGGCTGTATTGAAAAGGCTTGCCTGAGCTTATCATGTTCAAGGTGATTACAGACAAATTGCCAAACACTCAAATAACTTTTTAGTTTCATCAAACTGGGTATTTGCTTGAACATGGTCGTTATTGAGTGAAAGGGTTTGTCTGATAACTGAGAGAATCCGACATCAAAGATGGCTTCAGATGACTTAATTAGTTTTAAGTAGCCAGCTTTGTCTTGTGGAGCTATTCTTTCAATTTCTAAAAGTGTTTTTTCAAGTGAGTCCCCATAGTCAAACGTATCACCATCAGGATAGTAAAAGCGGTACCAAGGGTCTACTGGCACAATATCGACATAATTGGATATGTCTTTGTCAAAAAGGTCAAAAAGTTCTGAGAATAGATGAGGTGCAGTAATAACTGTTGGACCAGCATCAAAGAGAAAGCCTTGCTTTTCGAATGTTTGCGCTCTGCCGCCGAGCTGTTTAGCGCGATCAATTAAGGTTACGTCGTAACCCTTTGCTTTGAGTCGAAGTGCAGCGGCAATACCACCAAAGCCCGCACCGATTACAATGGCTTTAGTCATAGGCATGTTCGTCTTTTAATAATTGTATTTTTAGTTTTAGTTTTTGTATGTAAGGATATATTAACCCTGTTAGCTCAGATGGAAGTTGAGATTCATTTTTTTCGCTAATTTCTATAAGTTTTTCGGCATCTTGAAAAGCAACACAATACAAGTCAGATGGTAGATAATTAGTACATTCTTTGGCTAAAAGGGACAAATAATTACACCTACCACAAGCGTCATCCTGTTGCCAATCTTCAATGTCATCAATAATTTGGTACGCCGAAGCAAACGGGTTAAAGATGTTGTTGAGCACTTTGATGTCCATTTCAACATCCGCAAAACATAGCGGCATGGCTACACAAACTTGCAATAAAGGCACCGATTTAAGCGCCACAGTATTGCAATACTGAGCTGTCGTCAGGTTTTGCCATGTTTGCGAATTTATATCGGCGGACTGACCCGTAATGGTTGTTTCGGTGACCATTCTCAATAAATGTAAGCATTCTCCAATCTTAAGCTTACAGTTTAGGTGAGATAATATTCCGAATGAACGCGCTATCAACATATCACCAGCGCATATGGCTATATGAGAATTGTATTTGTGCCAAACAGCTTCTTTTTTACGTCTATATTCATCGCCATCCATTAAGTCATCATGCAACAATGACGCGTTGTGAAGGCATTCAATAGCAGCTGCCATAATAACAGCGTCATTCTCTTGAATGCCCAAACGATGGCAAGCCTCCAACGTCAACTTAGCTCTGACTTTATTCCCGCCACTTGAAAGGTGATAATTTACAGCTGTATCTACGTTATCATCGCAATCGACGTTGGATAAACTTTCAACAAGATAAGAGTCAACCAAATTGAGTAAGTTTGAGGTAAGCGAGTTTGAGTGACTTGTATAAGACATAATAACCCTCAAAATTTAAAATGCGCCACGAGGGCGCATTATCAACGGTTAAGATGTTTGCTCATCAGAGCTGGATGTCGCTGCAGCCCAAATAACAACCCCAAATGCTATCTTGTTAACAAAATCTGCAAGGTTATAAACAATATTCAGCGTATTTTCACTGCCACCACCAGTATATCCGAGTACATAACCAAGTGGGTATATTGCCCAACCGACAGTAACTATAATACGTAATGCATTAAATGCCTTCTTACTGGCTTCTGTCCCGTTTTCGGCACTTATTTTACTGGCTTCCCCTAAGAATACTTCATAAATAATGAATAGCCATGCAAGCATGCTAATTACAAAGGCACCCCAAACATTGATGCTTCTGATTTCGCCAAAATAACCAAATACGAGCATTACCACAGATGCAACCATGAGTTTCCAAAACAGTGCTGAGCGTACTACGGCAATAGCAGTTAATATCAAGTAGAACTCTATAATTTGAAGGGGCACGGTCAGTAACCAATCTACATATCTAAATGTGGTTGGGCTGGTACCAGAAACTATCCAAACTTCACGCATATAGAAATAGTGAATCGCAGCTATACCTGTTACCAAAGCCGCAACAGAAAGGGATGTTTTCCATTTTCCTACTGCGCGGTCTCTTTCCATGAAAAAGAAAAAGGTTGCAGCAGTCATTGCTGCAGAGATTATCCAAAAGGACATGCCGACAAAATCGGCTGGGTCGAGCATCACTTCTTTCATAACTTTTCACACCATATTGAGTAATAAATTATGACCAGACCACTTACAACATGTCGTCTAGGCCGGTTTAGAAATACTGCATTTTCGTAAGCATACGAGATTAATATTTAACTGGTTCACCTTATAAGAAAGGTAGTTAATACCATCAAAATATTCCACTTTGATTAACTATGTTCTAAATATGGTAAATAATTTGTGTAGACGCAAACTCGCAAAAGGTGTACTCAGAAATTCAATAAAAATTTATTGTTGTGTTATTTTCAATTATGTAACTGCTAATAATATTTATCTTCGCAGGCTGTTATATACAATTACCTTAATCATGCACAGTCTATTAGACTTTGGTTTTTCTCTTCTCAGAATAAAAAGTAATCAGTCAAAATTTCGTAATAATTTAAAAATAGGATTTAAATAACGCTTAAAAATTAAGATTAAAAGTGTACTTGGGTGATCTTTATTTTTGTTTCAACGTTTACCGTTAAAAGCCATTTAGAGCAAACGTGAATGAATCAAACATCTTTAGACAAAAACATGATTGAAGAGTCAGCACTGTTAGAAGGAGAAGCGCCAATGCCAGGTGCACCATCCGTGCTTATTAGTGACTCAAAAGCATGCATTCCTCAGCATTTTATGACTTTTCAGCATGACAGACAAAGCGTTGAAGAGGTGGTGTCTAATATTAATTTTGATGAAGATTATCTTGTGTTTGTTGATGAAGACAAAGCGGGTGTGTTTATTCAACTAGGTATTGTGGGGAAAGACAATTACCGACAAGATAATGATAAAAAGATTGTCTATGGACGAAGGTGGCGCGTCGAGGCAACCTTGCCAACATCAGAAATTATTCAAACAGTTTTTTTGGCCATTAAGTCTGCCAGAGAGCATGAGATACGAGAATTGTTCAAACTTTCAATTTTAGGTGGTGTGGCTACCCCCTTTAATAATCATCATGATCTACCAATGATGGCTAATTATACTGATCAATTTTTATGTCAGAGCCATGCTAACAACAAGCTTCAGAGCGACTTTGCGATCACTGATTTATTGGCTTCAATTACCTATGACAAAGCAAAATTTACACTCATTGATATCGAGCAGAGACACAATGGTACATACTTAATAGACATTCAAATCTTACCTTTTTTTCAGGGTAGACTCCCCGAATTAATAAATAAAACTCTCACACTACTCGTACATGAATTGACCGCCAATGCAGTTTTACATGAGCTGATGACTCAATTGGTGCAGCTAAGTAACCGATATGTCGAAGAAAATTTTAAGTTCAAACAATTTGCAAGATTTAGCAGAAGTGTGAGTATTGATGCTATTGCAAATACATCTATTTTGACACGTTCAAATGTGGCCAAAGAAGCGTCCGAATCTTTCAAAACCGTTTTTAAAAACAGTAATTACGAGACTGACATAACCAGAGTACCTTCAATTCATGATAGTGCATTAGGCTGCGCTTTACGAAATCGATTAAAAAGTTTTGGATCACTTCAAGGTATATTGCCAAAAAACTTTTTACCAACTAAAATTGTCGACTAATCGTTTGTGTCAGTCATAATGTGTGAAGTTGTAACAATATTATAAAGACTTATAGCGCTAAAGTTTTTTCGAATGTTTCTGTGGATTGCGCTTATTAACTTTTGCTCTAGCAAGCTTGTCGCATCCATTCTCTATTCTTTCTGGTAAATATGGTGACCATCTACTAACCGCTGAACGCGTTTTCACGTTTTGTACTTATATGCGTATCCTTTTTATCTGTCATTACAATGCTAGTTTGAAAAGGCACCTTATTTTTTGCCGTACAGTGCCATAAGATTTGGCTAAGTTAAAAATTTGCAGAGTATGGAGGTGTACATTACCTCATAATTCAATACTAAAATGATTCATATGAGTGAAGGTTTAAGGATAACTAGGCAACCTGTTTATGCCGCCACCAGTACAAGGTGCAGACGGTTACAAGAAGCACAGCACTCAATCCAAGACTTAAGGTTATCGCAAGATTTGTAGCCGTTTGATCCGCCACTTGAATGCTGATCATGGGGTAGGTCCAAGGGCTGTAAAACCAATGGTTTTCAGATCTTGAAAGGTTCATAGCAAAAACAACCATGATAAAAGCTGCGCAAATCGGAGCTGCAAAGTTATTGATTAATTTTGAAATAATCAAACCAATCAAAATAATAGGTAGGCTAGTAATTGACGCGTTAATGAAAAACTGTAAAAAACTTATGTCGGCGCTTTCAAACTTTGGAAAACCGAGCTGCATAAGCAGCCACGCACTGATAAAAATAAAGCACACCATCAGCAGGTTAGACAAAATAATCAGTAAAAAGACAATGAAAAATTTAGCAATGCACAGCAGAATGGGTGAGATAGCAAAGCTACTCATTAATAACCAGCCATTATCTTTATGTTCTATTTGATGAATAATGGTGGTGACTAATGCAATTAACATAGGCAGCATCAATCCAAGCCACAATGTCGAATTAGCTGATATATATCCAAACCACCCATGCTCAGCAAAAACATCGAGTCCACGCTCAAAAGTTACTAAAAAATTTAAACTTATCACAGCAAAAGGACAGGCAAACAGTAAAGGTATTAGCCACTGCCTTTTTAGTTTGGTGCACTCACACAGCAAAATAGTCAGTGTGTGTTTAAGCATATTCAGTCTCCTTATTGATTGATAGGTGTATGTTATTAAATAGCTTTGACAAGCTTTGCTTTTGGTAATGAAACTGATAAAAATCAATATTTTGTGCCAGTAGAGATTTATACACCTGTGGACAAAGCGACTTGTCTATTTGATGAATGGTGATCTTGCCGGCTTCTGGTGTTGATACTTTAAAGACTCTACTTAAAAGTGTTTGAGCTTTATCGGTATGCTCAGCTGATATCGACACTTCTAATGTGCCCAGAGGGTCGTCTAGTAAGTCCTGTAAGCTTCCTTCGATCACTAGGTTACCTTGTGCGAGAATGCCAACATGTGTTGCCACTTTTTCAACCTCTTCAAGCACATGGCTAGAGAACAATACGGTTGTATTAAAGCGCTCAGGTAGTGTGCGGATCAAGGTTCTAATTTCTTCAATACCGCTTGGGTCGAGGCCATTGGTTGGTTCATCTAATATCAGCAGTTCGGGTTGACCTAAAATGGCATTGGCAAGTGCTGCTCTTTGTTTCATACCTAAAGAGCAGCGTTTTAAGCGCGCATGTTGTTTGGCTTGTAAATTTACAATAGTCAGTGCTTCATCAATGCACTGTTTTGGTAAGCCTTTCATCTTTGCGCAATAACTCAAGAACTCTTTAATCGTTAGGTTTTGATAAAAAGCAGGCGCATCAATGAGGCAACCTAAGCGCGACTTTAAGCGCGTGCTTATAGGCTCACCCAATAAACGAATATCGCCTTGGTCAGGTTGAAGCGCACCGAGTAACATACTGAGTAAGGTGGATTTTCCGGCACCATTGTTTCCTAACAAGGCATATATACTCCCTGTTGGGACGGTCATATTGAGCGCTTTTAATACTTGTGTGTTTGAAAATGCTTTGTGTGCATTCACTATTTTTACTGCGGCCTGTTCCATCGTTTGCTCCAACATCATCTTTGGCTTTATTAGAGCAATATCATCAGGCATATACATCAGCGGTGCGCCTGAAATTAAATCGGTCTCTAGACCGATCCCTTTTAATAAATAAATCTGTACACTTGCTGGGCGAATTTATCTATTCACAAGGATAGTATCGAGTGATTGATTACTTAAAACAGTGCCTTACGGCTTACTCAATCAGAGCAAAAGTAATAATAGGCCTATTGTTGGTCAGCTTTTTTGCTTGTTTTAGTTTAGTGACCGTGCAGTTACTGATTTTTAATGTACCTAAAATATCTGAAATCTATGCTTTGTATGAGCAAGAGATTGCCCCGAAAATTATTCTAGAAATGAAACAAACAGGTGGGTTGAGTGAGCTACATTTTGACGACTCAGCTTATTTAAGTGCCCTTAATATTAGTAAAGTTGTTGTGGTCGATTCGCAGGCTAAAGTCATTGCGCAAACTGAGCATGCCCCACTTTTTGTTGGTGATATTGGCGCGCAACTGCCCCTGCAAGTGAGAGACGACCTTACGGATGCCCTGTTAGCACATTACAACAGTGGCGTTGAGATGATGGCTGATGATGTTGCCATTTTCACCCGTGCCTTAACCGACCATCAAGGTAAGCAGCTAGGTGCTGTAGTAATGTGGATCGATAACTGGTCTGCAGTCGGCTCTCCCCCTTCTTCGTTGTTGTCACAATGGGTTAGCTTTTTACCTTTCGCACTTATAGTTGCAGGATTTATTTTATGCTGTGGCGCCATTGTTATGTGGCTCGTAGGCAGCCGTATTCAAAAGCGCTTAAAGCACTTTAATCATGTGACATTACTATGGGGGCAAGGGCGATTGACTGAGCGTCTAACAATAGATGGGGCTGACGAGCTAGAGCAGAGTTTTGATAAGTTAAACCGACTTGTTGAACAGCTTGATGAACATATTAAGCAAGAGCAAGAAACAAGATTACAAAAACAGCGTATAGAATTTGCCGGAGAGCTGCACGATACCGTTAAGCAACTGTTGTTCGCAAACAACTTAAACCTATCTAGTTGTCAAACATTGGCACACTCAGAAACACAATTGAGTCTACTTTTAAAACAAGCCCAGAGTAATAATCAGCAAGCATTTGAACAAGTTAATCGGATTTTACAGGTACAAACTGAGCACGAATCATCGGCGCAAGCATACGTTGAGATGTCAGAGTTAACTACTTATTTGGCGTGTTGGAAGCAACAAACTGGCCGTGACCTGGAGGTAAAAAAGCCTCAAAGCGGAGAAATATCAAGTTACTTGTTTGCGAGTATTAAAGAGGGGCTTCAGAATATCTCTAAGCATAGTGACGCAGACACTATTCGCTTATGTCTTGAGCTCAATGACGGTGAAAGCCGCTTTAGTTTATTCGATAATGGCACGGCTCAGTTTAGCCCCAGCTTTGGTCAAGGCTTAGAGATCATAAAACAAAAGCTACATTCTCTGGGTGGGCGTTTATCTTTAGAGCAGCGTGAAGATGATAGCAAACGTAAGGTAACCTGCCTTACTGGATATCTACCTTCAGCAAGCAAGGAGTAATCATATGAAAGATAAAGAAAAGAAAATTAAAATCGTTACCATAGACGACCATGCAATAGTACGTAGCGGTATCGTCCAGTTTTTACAAATGCAGCCTGATATGTCGGTTGTGGCAGAAGCAAGCACTATACCTAATGGTATGACAGTGATTGCTGACAATGAACCGGATGTTGTGTTACTCGATCTGATTTTGGATGGAGAGGTTGAGGGAGTTCAAGCTGCGCAGCAAATTAAACAGCAATATCCACATATCCAGGTGGTGATATTAACCTCATTTCACCAAGATACATTAATATTTCCTGCATTAGATGCTGGGGTTATCGCTTATCTACTTAAAGACATACAACCAGATGCATTAGTCGATGCGATACGTAAAGCTTCACAAGGCATTAGCACCTTATCTCCTATGGTTGCTACAAGAATTCTTTCTGCTGAAAGAAATAAAGAAATGCAATTGAGCGATCGTGAGTCAGAGGTATTACGCGCTATTGCCCAAGGTCTTTCTAATGCAGAAATATCTGAACAATTGTTTATTTCAGTTAAAACAGTGCGAACACATGTCAGTAATATCTTGTCAAAGTTAAACGTCAGAGATCGAACTCAGGCTGCGGTACATGCTTGGCAAAATGGACTTATCTTATAATATACTCAGCGGCGCATTAAAACTCGCCACTGAGAGAAATTGTTAGGCTCGGCTCACTATGCTCAAGCGCATAGTAGCGATAGTCTAACATTCCAGTTCTATCTGTTTGATAAATATGGCGGTCATACAGGTATTCTCCACCAAACGCATCTTCAAGCTCTATGTTTAACTGCATGTCATTATCTAAGCTAAATTCGGCGTAAAAACCGTAAGTAGCGCGATCTTTTTGTCGATACAATTCTTCTGGATAGAAGCTGGTTTCAGTGTCGGGTAAAGACGCCAGTATACCCCAAGCATACCAATCTCCGTCTTTTCTAAATTCTATCTCGGCGCTGTGCGGTTCTAGCCAAGATATAACTCGATCACCAGTTAACGGGTCATCGTAGTTGGCATCGCGATACTCATAAAATACATTGATCAGGCTGTCTTCTAGTAACCAATTGGTTTGTATATTGATATCGAGGTCTAAGCCGTAGTAATAGGCGTGGCCAGCATTGCCGACCCCCCAGTCACCATTATCAAAACGAATGAACTCATGGATATCACGCTGTTTTTGCCAAAAAGCGCGCGTATTGAGCGTCCAGTGGTCGTCTGCTTCATAATTTAACTCATAACTGAACTCGATACTTTGTTGAGGCTTTAACTCAGTGTTACCCGATTGCTCACGGCCAAAATCATTATCTTGGCTATCTAGAAAATCAGTAAAATCAAGCTGGTCGACTCTGCGTTGTAATGTGAATGTCGATTGCAGGCCGTTTTTTGCTTGGTAGCTCAGCTTAATTAAAGGCTTAAGATAGCGACTTTGTGTTTCATATCGGTTATTTGATTGACTGCTGAGCTTAGCGTATTCACCCGTTAATTTGCTATATAGTTGCCATTGCGGGTTAAGCTCTATTTTGCTGGCAATAAAAGGTTCTACACGGGTTTCACTGACACTGGTTGTTGTGACATTACTCTCTGAGCTATGCGCTTCTAAAGTATCTGCCTCTAAACGGTTGTGACTTACCTCTATACCTAGCTCTGGTTGCCACCACAAAGTAGGCTGCTGAGTTGAAAGCTTTAATACTTGCTCAGTATTTGATTGGGTTTGCTCAAATTGAGTAAGCGTGAGCTCACTTTCGTTTTGCTCAGTGGTGAGGGCAACTTGACCACTATCACGCAGGCGAAGTAACCCTGTCACTTGCCAGAGCCATGAAGACTCGCTCTCATTTGCTTGTTGTTGCCAATCAAAACCCAGTTCATACTCATTGAGTTGCGATTTATCTTTTATAGCTTCATTACCCAGCGCATCGTTATTGTCTTGCCAGTCACGATCATAATCTTCTAGATAATGCTCTTTTAGAAACAGCGTATTTATTTGCAATACGCTGTCAGTCATCACCTTGCTTGACGTAATACCTGTGCTGATATTTTCAATGCTTTCTTGATACTGTTCTTGGCCATTTAAATAACTGATATTCTGATGATTAGACTCAGTATAATCGGTTGTAGAGTAAGTAAGATTTTTGTCTGTAGAAAGCTGTAATTGATGATCCCAATCTAGCCATTGTGTACTCACTTGCAATGCGGCAGCATTTACTTGATTAAAGTCTTTATGTGATTGTGCACCAACCTGCCAATTTGCTCTGTTTTGAGAATTATCTCTAATAATATTAACTACTTGCGTATATTGACTGACAGAAGAAAATGGGTGGCCGGCTAAATAGACTTCCATTTCAGCAATCTGACTTATGGGTAAATCTGCCAAAATTGCTTCTAGGCTTTGCGATTTATTTAGAACGGGTAAGCCATTAACTAATACATTACCGCTGGCGCTACTTAGGCCTCGCTGATTATTCGAATCAATGAACTGAAAGCCTGCAATTTGCTCAATAATATCTAATGCGGATTGCCCCTGCATGGCAAGAATATCGTCACTGGTATACAGCGCGACATTATCTTCAATGACAACCTGTGTATCGTCTTGAGCGAACGCTTGAGAGTTAAAGTTTAGTGCACCGATTAAAACAGCAGAGTTAAGCCAATTTTTGCTATACATTGTGCGTCCTTGGTTGGGGATATAAATTGCGGCTATTAAAATTTATTTAGGCTGAGTTCTCAATTATAAAGTGTTAATTGGTAAGGGCTAGGGACGAATGGACAGGTATCTTTCCAGTTATCCCATTGAGTTGGGATAACTGGACTCGTTAATTTAAATGCGGTTTAAGCGACTTGTTGAAGACAAGTCTTAACGGCTTTTTTATGGGCTTTACTCAGGGCGACGGCATTGTCGTTAGACAGCACCACATAGCCACTACCTGAGGGCTTAATTGTCACCTTTTTGATCAATTTAATGTTCACTAAATGTGAGCGATGGGTTCTGATAAATGTGTTATCAGGCAATTTGGTTTCAATTTCTTTCAATGTGGCACGTTTCAGCCAAGTTTTTTGTGCAGTACAGATCTCAACATAGTTACTGGCAGAGTTAAACTGAATGATATGTGCATAAGGAATATCAATACATCGACCATTATGTTCAACAGTAATACTGGCTTGTTGTTCGGTTTGCGACACATTAAGTTGTGCAGGCTTTGGTTTTATCAGGCGCTGCCAAAGGTAAATGTTTACGAAAATCACCAAAGGGTGCAAAGGGGCAAAATATAAAAAAGTATATGGGATTGGGTCGTTAAGGGCATAAAAATCAAAAATGGCTTGTGCACCCATGGCAAAAATAAACGTACCTATACAAGTCAGTAGAGAGAAGGTTGTGATATGTCTTTTCTGCTGTTCAATAAGGCTTAGCGCTCTAAACAGCAAAGGCGTAATAATAAACCATAAGCCCCATTCTTGAAGTGCCCAATACCAAGCATTATTGAGCTGATCTTCTGGTGAGACTGATAAATCATAAAACGCATCTATTGTGGTAAGAAAAAGTATGACAACGCTCCAGCCAATACTGGATATTTGCCATTCTTTATGTATTTGCTTGTCCATTGCTGCCCTCAAACCAGAAACCATGCTTAGTTTACTTACTGAGCAAAGATTGGCAATTTCTTGCGATAAATTTTTAGCTCGATCATCCAAATACGCACCTAAAACAAGCGCCTTGCTCCCGCTGGGTGTAAAAGAGGTCGCCGCCGCGTTCTTTAAAGTGTAAGCACATTATTTGTCGAGATAAACTCAAACCAATCCCAGAACTCTTGTTGTTTGGTTGTGAAGTCTTAAGCATAGACACGAACATCATCCAAACACGCATCTAAAACAGGCGCCTTGTTCGCGTTGGATGTAAATGAGGTCGCCGCCATGGTTCAACATTATTTGCCGAGACAAACTTAAACCAATCCCTGAGCCTTTTTGCTTGGTGGTGAAAAACGGCACGAACATCATCTCGACCACATGCTTTGCTACGCCAGGGCCGTTATCGCTGACTTCAACATAGTGCTGGCCCGCTTCATTACAGCCTGTTTTTAATTGCACGCTTGCTGAAGTGTCGCTACTGTTTTGCTGCACCGCTTCAATGGCATTCTTGGTTAAGTTAATAAGTACTTGCTCAACTTGTGCGCTATCTAACATAGTCAATTGGGAATGCGACACGTCCAGTTGTAAATCGATATTGGCTGCACTACAAGTTTGTTGATGGAGCTGAAATACACCTTCAACCAATGGGGCGAGTTGCTCAGGATTAAGCGTGGGCGCAGGTAAATTACTGACTTCTCTAAAGCGGCCAATAAAGTCACCTAAATATTCGGTGCGTTTTGCCAGTGTTTTTAGCGCCATGGCTAAATCGTCTTTGTCTTCTTCATCATCAAAGGTGAGTGTTTCTGGTAAAAGGCTTTCACAGCTTTGTGCAATGGAGGCGAGCGGTGTGATGGAGTTGGCAACTTCATGGGTGAGCACTTTGGTAAGCCGCTTGTAGGCTTGTTGCTCTTTGTTTTGTAAGGCATCACGAATGGAGTGTAAGGTAACAATTTTGCGGATCTTGCCTTGAATATGAGCGACACTCACTTGTATAGACAAGTTGTCTTGCTGTTCACCATATTGCCAATTGGCAATGGTTTTGAGGCTGCGGTCACAACTTTCGACTAAAGGCGCGATATGGGCCAAATCATCACAGTGGCGAACTGCTTTACCGAGCAATTTGGCAACGGCAGGGTTTGATTCAATCACGTCACCTGTGTCATCACACACCACGACAGCCAAATCAATATGGACTAATAAGGCCTGTAAAAAGTGTGCCTGTTGCTCGGCATTAAAGCGTGCACTCTGAATGTTTTCTTTGATCTCTTCAAGGTGATTATGCATAGGGTGGTGTTTACTTAACCCCAGAGAACTATCACCATTCGCCAAAGACTTTAAAACAAAACTCATGTGCTTGTTTTGTTTATTAAATTGCGAAATTAACGAGAAAAAAGTTGCACATGAAAATAAGCTTAAAAGTAGTAAAGTCGCTGAAAAACCATCTTGTATATACAAGGTTGCGCTGGTGGTGATCAGCATGCAAAGTAACAAGATGGTGGCAAAAAATACCGTTGTAGGGTGCTTCGTGAAGTAACTCAAAATACTCAGCTCCGGTTATAAGTCGTATTTTTCGAGGCGGCGATACATGGCACCACGAGTTAACCCCAGCGCTTTGGCCGCCTGCGAGACATTACCCTGATAGTGCTTTAATGCAGCGCGAACGGTGCGATGTTCGAGTTCTTCTAGGTTGAAGGTGTCTGCATGAATCAATTGACCGCTCTCACTTTGTGCTATTTCAGCTTGACTGTTTGGCGCGGTGGTAGTTACTTGGCCAACCACAGTGCTGATATCGAGAAGCTCACACTCACTTAAGATCACGGCACGTTCAATGGCATGGGCCAGCTCTCGCACGTTACCCGGCCAAGTGTAGGCGCTCAAGGTTTGCATGTCGGCGTCACTGACAGTTAATGTGCGTTTGTATTTGTGGCAGAAGTGCTCGAGATAATAATTCACTAGTAACGGAATGTCTTCACTACGCTCACGCAACGGTGGCAAACGTATTTCAATGGTGTTGATGCGATAAAATAAATCTTGCCTAAAGCGCCCTTCGTCTACGGCTTGTTGTAAGTTGTCGTTAGTGGCACAAATGAGGCGAATATTCACATCTATGGCTTTATTACCGCCAACGGGGGTGACTTGACGGTTTTGTAGCGCGGCTAACAAGGTGGTTTGCTGGCTCAGTGGCAAGTTACCTAGCTCGTCTAAAAATAGGCTGCCATCGTTAGCAAGTTCGAAGCGACCCACTTTGTCTGCTTTGGCATCTGTGAACGCGCCTTTCTTATGACCGAATAGCTCACTTTCAAATAAGTTGTCAGCAATTGCACCCATGTCTAAGCTAATTAGTGCATTTTCGCGACGTAAGCTGGCTTGGTGAATGGCATGTGCAGCGAGCTCTTTACCCGTACCACTCTCGCCGGTGATTAAAATATTGGCATCGGTTAACGCGGCTTTTTCTATAGTGCTAAACACTTGCTGCATGGCCGCACTTTTGCCTAAGAAGTCGAAGTTTTTTCCGCTCGTCCCTTGGTTGAGCGCTTGGTTTAACCCTTGTGTTTGGCGAGTCAGTTGACCAACTTTCTGCTTGTCCTGCGCGTGTGCATAGGCAGCGGCGACCGCGCCTAAGAGTTGGTCGTTTTGCCAAGGTTTGGCAACAAAATCAGCAGCGCCAGCCTTAATGGCATCAACGGCTAATTGAATATCGCCATATGCAGTCATTAGAAGCACTGCAATGCTGGGGTCTTGTTCAACGATCTTCTTTAACCAATAAAACCCTTCTTTACCGCTTATGGCGTCTTGACTGAAGTTCATATCGAGTAAGATCACATCAATAGGCTGCGTTTTTATGATCTCTTCAATATCGAAGGGGTTATCTGTGGTGTGTACTTTTTGATAATGCTTTTTTAGCAGCAGCTTAGCCGCGATTAAAATATCAGTGTTGTCGTCGACAATTAAAATGTGTCCAGCTTGTTTGGCGGTTTGAGTCATGGTCCTTGCCTTTGCCTGATCTTGGCTTTTTTTATTCTTTCTAGCCTACCTCATTTAGCAACAGCACGTCTATTAATGTGTTCAAAAATGGACACATAGCGAGTTTTTATGTGTTCTATTTCCGGACAGTATAATTATTTTCGAAAACAGTAACTTTTATAAATTATTGATTTTAT
This sequence comes from uncultured Pseudoalteromonas sp., assembly GCA_964479805.1. GTDB lineage: Bacteria > Pseudomonadota > Gammaproteobacteria > Enterobacterales > Alteromonadaceae > Pseudoalteromonas. Next base: position 56,293 of record CAYZOE010000006.1, read on the forward strand.
TGTTTTTAAAAGTTGGCATAGTGTTTGATATATCTCTGGCATATTTGGACATCACGTCTTAGTTGTCGAAACGAACATCGACCAAACTCTCAACGATTTAGAGGTGTGCTATGGATAAGAAAATTGAACGCTCAGGATTACAAAAACATCTTAAAACAGCAGTGGCTGCAGGTGTGCTGCTGAGTATTGCAGCTGCGACATTTGCATTTACAGACTCATCATCGGGTCGCAGTCAAAACTTATCACTAAGTAGTGTCACCATTAATGCTGTTGAACAAGGCGCGTTTGTAGATGCGTTAAGTCTTCGTGGTCAGGTTGTACCAAAAACAACAATTTACCTAGACACTATAGCGGGCGGACAGGTTGAAGAGCGTTTGGTTGAGCAGGGTACTTATGTAACTAAAGGCCAGCCTTTGGTGCGTTTGAGTAACACCAGCTTACAACTAGACGTGATGAGCCGCGAAGCGCAGGTGACTGAGCAGCTTAACTTCTTACGCAACACACAAATGAACATGGAAACCAGTCGTTTAAACCTGCGTCGTGACTTATTAGAAATCGATTTACAAATTACCCATTTAGAGCGTCGTTATAAGCAATCTAAGCCGCTGGTTGATCGCGGAGTGTTAGCTCAAGATAGACTTTCTGAGATTTCAGAAGATTTAGCTTACTACAAAGCGAGAAAAGAGCTGACCTTAGAGCGTCAAAAGCAAGAAAACTCAATTCGTAAGGTGCAAGTAGAGCAGCTAGAAGATAGCGCTGAAATGCTACAGAAAAACTTACAGTTTGCCCGTGCAAACTTAGATAACTTATTAATAAAAGCGCCTGTGTCGGGTTATTTGAGTGAGCTTGATGTAGAAATGGGTGAATCAAAAAGTCGTGGCGCGCGCCTAGGTCAAATCGATATTCCCAATGAATACAAATTAGTCGTGCGTTTAGATGAATTCTACTTAAACCAAGTTCAAAAGGGCATGGACGTAAACGTGCACTTAGGTGGCGGCAACGTGATGGCAAAAGTGAGTAAAATTGACAGCCGCGTGACTCAGTCACAGTTTCAGGTTGAAGTGGCGCTGCCTAGTGGGCAGCAAGATATCAAACGTGGCCAAAGTATCGACGTTGAGTTGATGCTAGGTGGCAACAAAGACAACGCATTATTACTAAAACGCGGCGCATTCTTTACCAGCTCAGGCGGTAACTGGGTGTACGTACTATCAAGCGATGGCACAACAGCAGAGCGTCGAACCATTCGCTTAGGCAAGAAAAACCAAAATTACTACGAAGTGCTTGATGGCTTAAATGTGGGTGAGCGAGTGATCACCTCAGGCTACAGCAACTTTGACAAAGCACAGACATTAAAATTTTAAGGACCAGACCCATGATCAAATTAACTAACTTAAACCGTGTATTTCGTACTCAAGATGTTGAAACAACTGCTTTAAACGACATTAATCTAAACGTAGAACAAGGTGAATTTGTCGCTATCATGGGCCCTTCTGGCTGTGGTAAATCAACTTTACTGTCTATTTTAGGCATGTTGGATTCACCAAGTTCAGGCAGCTTTGATTTTGATGGTACCGACATCGCGGGCTATAGCGAAAAGCAGTTATCACAATTACGCAAAGCTTCAATTGGCTTCGTATTTCAAAGCTTTAACCTGATTGACGAACTTACAGTATTCGAAAACGTCGAGCTGCCACTGCAATACCAAAATATCTCTAAAAGTGAGCGAAAACAGCGTGTTGAAGCTATCTTAAAACGTGTTGCTATCGACCACCGTGCCGATCATCTACCACAGCAACTATCTGGCGGTCAGCAACAGCGTGTGGCAGTTGCCCGTGCTTTAGTGATCAACCCAAAACTGGTTTTAGCCGATGAACCAACCGGTAACCTTGATTCTAAAAACGGCGAAGAAGTGATGACCATGCTGCGTGAATTAAACCGCGAAGGCACAACGGTGATCATGGTGACTCACTCAGAAAAAGAAGGCGCGTATGCTGACCGTTTAGTGCGCCTATTGGATGGCCAAATCATGTTAGATAAAGCCAATAGTGTTCCTCATGGACTAGAAAACGAGGTTGCATAGTTATGATATTTAATTACCTAATCACGGCACTTCGTGCCTTTAAGCAACAAAAACAGCATTTTTTATTAAATGTGATTGGCTTGAGTGTGGGTCTTGCTGCCGCAATTTTAGTGGCACTGTTTGCAAAAAATGAACTGTCTTACGATCAGCACCAGCCTAATGCAGATCGTGTTTATCGAGTGGCTCAAGATTACTCAAAATTGGGTTTGGGCACGGTCCCTATCTATAGCTATACACGAGGTACACAGGCATTAGATTTTAGCCAAGTAGAAGATGTATTTGCGCTAAAAATGGTGGAGTTTACTCGTGAAGCTGAAGTAGATGTGAAGCAAAATAATCAAGGGTTTAAGCTTAATAACCTCTATGCTGCAACCGCGAATATTGAAGACTTTATTGCCATGGATGTGCTTGCAGGAAACATCAAAGAAGCCATGAGTACACCTAACAGCTTAGCGTTGAGCGAATCTGAGGCGCTTCGCATTTTCGGTACTGTGAATGTCGTTGGTGAGACCTTAAACCATGCAAAAGGCAGTTATACAGTGAAAGCGGTTTTTGCGGACTTGCCAGATAATACTCATTTTGGTTTTCAAGCTTTAGTGTATGCAGAGCATATCTCTGAGGACTTAGGCAATACAATACATTACGTATATTTAAAATTGACAGCCGGTACTGATATTCCAGCGCTAGAACAGCAATTAGCCGAACAAGCATTTACTGGTGATTTCAAAGGTAAGATATTTATAGAGCTTCACTCAATACTCGACTTGCATTTAACAGCCAACTCACCATTTGAAATGAAAACAGGTGGTACTAAGCAAGTTGTTACTATTTGTATTGGTTTAAGTATTTTGCTTGTCTTAATCGCTAGTTTTAACTTCATCAATATGACAGTAGCACAATCGACGAAGCGCGCAAAAGAGGTGGGAGTTCGAAAAGCATTGGGTGCAAGCAAAACCCAATTAGTAAACCAGTTCTTGTCTGAATCTGTGTTAGTTGCAGTGCTGTCTATGGTGCTTGCTTGTGTATTAGTAGAATTGGTTATGCCAAGCTTTAATAATCTAGTCGATCGCGAATTGGTACTTAACTATGCGTCAAGCTTTGGCGCGGGTATTGTGGTTGTTGCTATTGTCGTGGGTGTGCTGGCTGGCCTATATCCTGCGTTCTTTATTTCATCATTCAGTGCCAAGCGTGTATTAAGTGGTGATTTACAGCGTGGCAGTACTGCAATCTGGGTTCGTAAAAGCTTACTTACCTTTCAAGCTTCTTTAGCAATAGGGTTGATCATTGGCTCTGCTACATTACTACAGCAATTATCGCATCTACAAAACTTGCCACTAGGCTATCAAACAGCGCAGCGTTTAGTTATTTCTGAAGTGCCAGTTGGTCAAGTATTCACTCAGCAGCCAAGTACGGTTGTCAATAAATTATTTGCGATTGAGGGGGTGCAACATGTGGGAATTATCGACACACAACTAACTCGTTCTATCAATAACACGCTTAGACCAACATGGCCAAATGGCGAATATTCTGGTGGTATCACCCCTATTGTTGGCACAAGCTTTGAGGTTGTAAAAAGTTTAGGGCTAGAGCTGTTAGCTGGTCGTGACTTTAGCCGTGAGTTTGCTGGTGATTGGGCGAACAGAGTTGATGGCATCACACATGTTGGCACGATTGTAACTGAAACGGTGGCAAAGCAAGCAGGCTTTACCAATGTCGCCGATATTATAGGTAAATCAATCAAAGATGTTGGCCGTAATGTTGATATGCGCGTGGTTGGTGTGGTTGCGGATGTAAAAATCGGTAATGCACAAAATGCCAATACAGACATTATGTTCCTACTGGGTTTTAGTTACTTCAATCCAACTTCTGAAGTAGTGCTAACGGTGAATCCACAAAATGCATTGAGTATTAGACAGCAAGCTGCAGAAGTCTTAGCTCAACATGCCAATGTGTTCGAACCTAAAATCGAATTACTGTCTGACAGCTATAAAGAAGTATTAAAAGGCGATCAGCGTATCTCTCAAGTAGTACTTATCTTTACAGGCCTTGCAGTGTTCTTAACCTGTTTAGGTACGTTTGGCTTAGCGTCATTCTCAGCCGCCCGTCGTCAAAAAGAAGTCGCGGTTCGTAAGGTACTGGGTGCATCACGTATCAGCATTGTAAACATTTTAGCGAAAGAGTTCTTAGTGTTAGTCGGAGTGAGTATCGCCATTGCCTACCCAGTAACTTATTTACTGGTTGGTGACTGGTTAGCCAACTTTAATGACCGCATAGATCAAGCTATTTGGGTATATGGCATCGCAGCAATAATTGTTGCAGGCATCACTTGGGTTACTGTGGCAAGCCTTGCTTTCAAAGCCGCCAGCACCCGTCCTTCGTTAATTCTACGATATGAATAAATTGAGTTTCTAGCCAAAGCTATGGTCTATCGGTGTAACTGATAGGCCATTTTTAGGTGAGAGCAAGGTCTAATGGGTGAGATATGTTGATATCACATGTAACAACAGCATTTCGAGTATTTCAACAACATAAGTTGTACTCGCTATTGAATGTCTTTGGGTTAAGCATTGGCTTGGCAGCTGCACTTCTGGTGGCATTATTTGCTGATTATGAATTGTCGTTTGATGAAATGCAGCCCGATCATCAGCAAGTATATCGTTTGCATGTTGATGTGAATGTACCAGGGTTAGAAGAAATTCCACTGACTATGGTGAACATAGCGCAAACTTTAACAACACGAAGTGATGTCGCCGATCTTTTTATTCTTGCTGATGTAGTCGATGGTGGTTTGTTATCTGAGCATATAAAAATTGCTGATCAGGCATTTAAGCTAAACAGTCTGTACGGTACAGCGAAGAATATTCGTGATTTTGTAAATATCTCTGTGATTTTAGGCGACCTTGAAGCGGCTCTTTCAGCACCTCAGCAGATTGCTTTGAGTCACAGTGAAGCAGAACGACTATTTGGCAGTGCAGAAGGTGCACTCGGGCAAACGATACTGATCGAGGCAAAACGTTTTACCGTTAAAGCCATTTTTGAAGACTTACCTGATAATAGTCACTTTTTGTTTCACGCTTTAGTGCCAATTGATTTCACAGAATATAGCGACATTTCTAGCTATATTTACCTCAAAACTCTACACAATGCTGATTTAAAAGCGATAGAAAAGCAGTTAGCTGACCGACTCATTGAAAAATACCAACTTAAAAACAGTCAGCTTGAATACCGTTTAGTGCCTATGCGAGAGGTTTACTTTAAAGCCCATTCACCATTTGAGTTGAAAACAGGTGGCTCTGCCTTTTTAGTCACTTTGAGTGTGGTGCTGAGTGTTTTATTACTCGCCATTGCCGCAGCCAACTACATCAATATAGCGGTGTCGCAATTGTTGTATCGCAGCAAAGAGATCGCCATGCGTAAGACTTTGGGGGCGAGCAAGCGTCAGCTCATAGCCCAATTCTTGTTAGAAGCCTTCTTGATGGTGATGTGTGCCACATTACTTGCAGTGTGTTGGGTTGAACTGTTTTTGCCAAGTTTTAGTGACTTTGCAAATCGACCACTCGACTTAGTGTGGGGAGCTTCAGAGTTTGCGGTGATCATAGCTACAACCGTTCTATTAGCATTAATTTCAGGTGCTTATCCTGCATATTGTGTCGCACGCGCACCGTTAAGCTCATTGCTTGCTGGACAATTAAAAGCAGGCCAGCTAGTTCGAAAAGGACTATTGGTATTTCAGTCTGCGATGGCTATGGCCTTGATTGTTTGTACTTTGGTGAGTTTGCAGCAGTTGTCGTTCTTACAAAGCTTGTCGGTAGGTTATGACGCGACTGATCGCATCGTGATACACGATTTTAGCAGCAAGCAACTAATGGAAAAAGAACATGCAATACTCAATGAGATCCGTACGCTGCCAGGCGTTATTCAAGTTACAACAACCGATACTGACTTAACCGACAGCATTTTAGAAAGCTTTTATTTCAGTTGGCCAAACGGCTATGAAGAAAGCGAATTGCCACCGACAATCGGCACTGGTTTTCATGCGGTTGAAACCTTAGGTCTAACACTACTCGCTGGCCGAGACTTTTTACCAGAGTTTCAGAGCGATTGGCTGCACAATTTAAGTAAAGTAAATAAAGCGTCAGGTTATCAGCCAGATGAAGAAGCACCTCAGGCAATGGCTATTTTGGTGACCGAACAAATGGCCAAACGCGCAGGCTATGACAATGTGAGTGAAGTGGTGGGACTGCAAGTTCAGGGGCTTTACCGCAACATCAATGCAACCATTGTCGGTGTAGTAAAAGACATCAAAGTGGGGTCGGCGAAAGATGATTGGCTGCCTGTCTCATTTTCAGCAGGGTACAGCTCGCAATCAACAGTTCGATTGGTGATAAGCACCGAACAAGCAAACTTTCCTAGGTTATTTAATCAGTTACGCCAACTATTAAAGCAGTTTAATTTAACTGGCGATCCGCAATTTAGTCTGATGCAGCAAGACTTGGCTAAAGTTTATCGCATCGAGCAAGACCTGTTTGTGCTCATCCGAAACTTCTCTGTACTGGCCATGCTTTTAAGTTGTTTAGGCTTATTTGGACTCGCGGCATTTGCAGCAAAACGTCAGCAAAAGCAATTAGCAATAAGAAAAGTGCTCGGGGCAACACGCTTCAGTTTAGTGAATCTACTCGCCCGCGAGTTTCTAATCATAGTGCTTGCAGCAGCGGCAATCGCTTTACCATTTGCTTATTGGCTCATGGATAACTGGCTGCAAGACTTTAACGACCGTATTGAACAAACCATTTGGGTGTATGGTTTGGCAGGCCTAGTAGTGGCTGGGTTCACTTGGCTCACCGTTGCAGCGTTGGCATTTAAAGCGGCCAGTGCGCGTCCATCAGAAATTTTACGTTATGAATAACAACACAGATATACAGCAGTCAAAAGGGAACACAGTATGTTAGCGTCATATTTTACGACCGCTTTAAGAAGCTTTGCACAGCATAAACAACATGCATTGTTGAGTCTGTCAGGGTTAAGTTTAGGCATTGCTATGCTGATGTTGATTGGGCTTTTTATTCAGCATGAGCTGTCTTTTGAACAAGGACAGCCGGATCAGCAAAATCATTATCGACTGGTGATGCATGCTCAAGAGAACGGCAACGAATATATTCTTACCACCCCAAGGGCACATCAGCAGTTGCTCGATATTCCAGGTGTTGAATCGGTTTTTTATTTATTGAAAACGCAAATGGTCAGCGACGATAAAGTGGCGATTGGTAATAATGCATTTCAGCTCGCTGCAAACTATGCTGCGACCTCAAACCTAGCCAAATTAGTCAATATTGATGTACTGGCAGGCGACCTCACTACAACCTTGAACACTCCCGAAAAAATAGCGTTATCACGCTCTGAAGCTGCGCGCCTGTTTGGGGCTTTTGCTACGCCAGATAAGGTAATAGGCCGTACCTTAAAACTACAATGGAATAATCGACTGCTGACGGTCAGTGCGGTGTTTGCCGATCTTCCTGTGAATAGCCATTTTTATTTTCACTCATTAACCAGTATCGAACCCTATATGGGTATTCGCGGTAATGTAATGCACACCTATGTTGCGCTATTACCTAATACAAATATGGAGTTGGTTGCGCAGTCGGCAACGAAAATCTTTGCGCAAATTTGGCAATGGCAAAACATTGATTATTGGTTGCAACCAATCAAAGACATTCATTTGGGACCTAACTTTGCCCAAGATATGAAGATAGGTGGAGACGCAACATCAGTGATGATCTGTGCGGTTATGGCGCTGGTTTTATTGATCATCTCTTGTGTGAATTATATTAACTTCAGTGTTGCGCAGTCCTCTAATCGTGCCAAGGAGATTGGTGTACGCAAAGCCATGGGCGCGACGCGTGCTCAACTGATTACCCAGTTTATGAGTGAGTCTATCTTACTGGCATGGTTCGCTATGTTAGTGGCCTGTGTGTTAGTTGAGTTATTTCTGCCTAGTTTTATGCAACTGATTGGCCGACCACTGCCAGCACTAGAATGGCCGATTTGGTTGGGACAGGTATTCGCGATGGCAACATGTATTGGTGTGTTGTCGGGCTTATACCCAAGTATGTACATGGCAGGGTTTAACACCAAAGCCATTCTAAATGGTGAATTAAAGCTAGGTCGACAAGGAGTGTGGATCAGAAAGGCTTTATTGTTGCTGCAAATGGGCTTGTCGGTGGGTTTACTGATAAGTGCTATGATGTTGAGTAAGCAACTGCATTTTTTACACTCTCTACCTGTGAATTACCAAAAGTCGCAGCAACTAGTTATTAATAATATGCCACAAAAAGCATTATATGGAGAGCAAAGTGCATCACTCTTGGCAAGCATTGAGTCTATTCCTGGTGTGATAACCAGTGTGGCAATGGATTTCTCAATCACACAGTCTACCAACGCTGGTCTCTTTGTTAAGCTTCCTCAAACACCAGATACACCCCTTTCTTTATCGCTTGCTGGGGTGCATGGCAAAGTGGTTGAAACTTTGGGGTTAACCTTATTAGCAGGTCGCGATTTTTCCGACGAGTTTGCATCAGATAGGTTCAACCGAGACACAGAGCAAGGCAGTATTATCGTGCCTGAATCTGTGCTCAATACTTTAGGGTTTAGCAGCCCAGAGGACGCGATTGCCAAACCGATTTCATTCTTTGCCGGACCATTTTCGAATGCAAAAGGCATCATAGTGGGTGTTGTTAAAGACATTAAAGTCGGGCCAGTCAATCATCAAGGCGCCCCAGTGGTTTTTGTAAATGGATTGGGTGTGGGCGGCACATATTCGTTACTTTTTAAAGTTGAAAACCCGAACGATGCCCAAATAAACCTCGATTTACAAAACTTTGTGAAAGCGCGTTTAAACATTGCGCCTGTCGACATCACCTTGCTTGAAGATGACTATCAAGCGCTCTATCGCGAGCAGCAAAAATTATCAGAGGTGGTGGCTATCGGTGGTGTTATTTCACTTATTCTTATTTTGATGGGTGTGTTTGGTCTAACTGGCTTTATTGTTAAGCAACGTCAAAAAGAAGTGGCTATACGTAAGGTACTGGGGGCAAGCTGCTTGGTGATCATTAATGGGCTAGCTAAAGAGTTTATGTTGCTGGTGTTATTTGGATGTGCGATCGCTTGGCCTATTTGTTTCTTGATATTGAGTGATTGGCTAGCGAGTTTTGAGCAAAGTATTACGCAAAGTATTTGGGTTTATGTGGTTGCTTCTTTGCTTATCACTTTAATCACTTGGTTAACCGTGGCGGGCCTTACATTTAAAGCTGCGAGTATTCGACCTGCTCAGGTTTTAAGGTATGAATAATAAAAGCGCTGTATAAAAAGTGAACAAAAACTGCGTTTACTTCGTTTAATAACTACACTCGAATAACAATTGTTGGTCAGAGGTGAGTTATGCTAGCAACAGAATTGAAAATGCAGTTTGAAGAGCAAAACCTAGTTGCCGTTATATTAAGTTATGCAGATGCCAATCATTACCTTGCGGGGGGGGTCGACACGCATGGTAATTATTATTTATTAGAGAATAAAAAGGGGGGGACTGAAACCTTCAACTCAATGCGTGAAGCTGAAGTCATTCTGGCCGAATTAGGCGCTGAAAATGCGATTTTCGAAATGGAAACTGCCTACGACGAGATGATAGGTAGTGCTAAAAATGAGCGTTGCAAAATGATGTTGCATTTGTCCCATTAATTGGGATCCAATAACTGAGTTTAATAGTTTTATTTTTTTCTACCTATTTCCTACTCGATGGCTTACTGATTTACATGACAAAGTAAGCCATTTTTTTCTCTCTATATATGCCAATTTTCTTCTCTGAGTGATTTTTTTATTGCTAGAATAAAAATCGATCAATTAAAACTTGCTCAATACTAAAGGTTTCGTTTAAACTTTCGATAAAGTTACGAAACGAAACTTATCAACCTGCAAAGATAACGGATTATGACCAAACGCAATACTCAACAACGTCGACACACTATTCTTGCGCGTGTTAACCAGCATGGCGAAGTCAGTGTTGAAGCGCTCGCGTTAGAATTTGAAACATCAGAAGTTACGATCCGAAAGGATTTAACTGCCCTCGAAAAGAGTGGTTTATTGTTGCGTCGTTACGGCGGCGCGATTGCATTGCCAAAAGAAATCGTGGCAAAAGGAGATGAAAAACGCGATACGCTTCGCAAAATGGCAATCGCAAAAGCTGCTTCAGCTTTGATAAAGGATCATAACCGCATAATTATTGATAGTGGTCGCACGACAGCAGCGATGATCCCTGAGCTGTCTAAAAAGCGTGGTTTGGTGGTCATGACCAATGCGATGAATATAGCTAATCGTTTGTTATCTCTTGAAAATGAACCAACACTTTTGATGACCGGGGGAACCTGGGATCCACATTCTGAGTCATTTCAAGGGCAGGTAGCAGAACAAGTTTTGCGATCGTATGATTTTGACCAGTTATTTATTGGTGCCGATGGCATCGATGTTGAGAGGGGTACGACCACTTTTAACGAATTAGTGGGCTTGAGCCAAGTGATGGCTGAGTCAGCACGAGAAGTTATCGTGCTGGTGGAGTCAGAAAAAATTGGCCGCAAGATCCCAAATTTAGAACTGCCATGGCAGCAAGTAACCACCTTGATCACCGACAACCTCCTTGCAGATGACACACGCAAGGCGATCGAGGCTAAAGGCATACAGCTGATCTGTGCAGAGGCTTAATAAATTCAGACGACAACACCTGAATTTATAAATCATTATGACAACAGCCTGATTAGTTTGATGACGTGCAAATAATTCAACTACTTAACGGTGACCGAATTATGTTCATCAACTAAATTTTACCTAAGCTACTTGAAATTGCAGGTAGGGTAAATGGGCAAACAACATGCAAAAATGGAGCATCTATGTGTGGCATTGTTGGGGCGGTAGCAGAACGTCCAGTAAATAAAATCCTAATCGAAGGCTTAAAGCGCCTTGAGTACCGTGGCTACGACTCGGCTGGTGTAGCTCTGAGCTTAAACAGCGAATTAAATACAGTTAAAGCTGTTGGTAAAGTTGCTAACCTAGACTCGGCATTAACGGATGCCGGTGTGAAAGGCACTACGGGTATTGCACATACGCGCTGGGCAACACACGGTGGCGTTACTGAAGCAAACGCGCACCCACACATTTCAAATAATGAAATTGCGCTAGTACACAACGGCATTATTGAAAACCATTCACAGCTTCGTGATGCACTTAAAGGTGACGGTTACGAGTTTTTATCTGAAACTGACACAGAAGTCATGGTGCACCTAATTCACCAACTTCGCCAGCAGCATTCAACGCTATTAGAAGCGGTAAAAGCAGCGGTAAAACAGCTGGAAGGTGCTTACGGTACAGTTGTGTTTGACAAAGCAAACGACAACGAAATCATTGTTGCGCGTTCTGGTAGCCCACTGGTAATTGGTTTAGGTCTTGGCGAAAACTTCATTGCTTCTGACCAACTTGCACTTCTTCCTGTAACACGCAGCTTTATCTTTTTAGAAGAAGGTGACGTAGCACGTATTACCCGTGAAACGGTTGAGATCTTTGATAAAGATGGTAACCCTGTTGAACGTGAAGTTGTTGAATCAAACATCACTCAAGACGCATCAGGCAAAGGTGAATACCGTCACTACATGCTAAAAGAAATTTACGAGCAGCCAATGGCAGTACGTAATACCCTTGAAGGCCGTTTAGAAAATGGTCGAGTTGCAATAGATGCATTCGGCGACAGCGCACAGCAAATCTTCAAAGATGTGAAGCATGTGCAGATCATCGCATGTGGTACGTCGTACCATTCAGGTATGGTTGCCCGCTACTGGCTAGAACAGTTTGCTGGTGTAAGCTGTAACGTTGAGATTGCCTCTGAGTTCCGTTACCGCGAGTCTTTCGTTCACGAAAACAGCCTACTTGTGACGATTTCACAATCAGGTGAAACGGCTGACACATTAGCTGCACTTCGTCTTGCGAAAGAACAAGGTTACATGGCTTCAATGACTATTTGTAACGTGCCAGGTTCTTCGCTAGTGCGTGAATCAGACTTGGCATTCATGACCAAAGCGGGCGCTGAAATCGGTGTTGCTTCAACGAAAGCTTTCACCACTCAGCTAGTTGGTTTATTAATGCTTACAGCCTCTATCGCGCAAGAAAAAGGCCGTGATCAGAGCGTGATTGTGAACGCGATTAAGACGCTACCGAGCAAGCTTGAAGAAGCTTTAAGCATGGCTGAAGGTATCGAAGGCTTAGCTGAAGAATTTGCAGACAAGCACCACTCTCTATTCTTAGGTCGTGGTTCACAATACCCGATCGCGATGGAAGGTGCGTTAAAGTTGAAAGAAATTTCATATATTCACGCTGAAGCCTATGCAGCAGGTGAACTTAAGCATGGTCCTCTGGCGCTTATAGACGCAGACATGCCAATCATTGTTGTTGCACCAAACAACGAGCTGCTTGAAAAGCTTAAATCTAACGTTGAAGAAGTGCGCGCACGTGGCGGTATCATCTATGTATTCGCAGATAAAGACACAGCGTTTGAGTCTGACGACACGATGCGTGTAATGAACGTAAACCACGTAGAGGACGTGATTGCACCAGTAGTTTACACGATTCCACTACAATTACTTTCTTACTACGTAGCGGTTATTAAGGGTACTGACGTTGACCAACCTCGTAACCTTGCAAAGTCGGTAACAGTTGAGTAATTAAAGAGTTTTAGCGGTTTATCTGTGTGGATGAACAATAAAGATATACCTACTCAAAAAACATAATCAAACCTAATCTTTAGAGCTTATTCTTTCATTGAATAAGCTCTTTTACTTTTAAAAGTTCATATAATGTACTAAGTAAAAGTATCATCAAATAATCAAACAGTCAGTCACATGGATACCGTTCGTTTGAATGCCAAAGTTTATCGATAGTGATTTTTTATTTTGGTTAGGCTATTTTTGTTTGAACAGGGTACCTCTGTCGAGATCCCCTGTTGTTATTGACTATGATTTAGCGATTACATTGATCTAGATTATAGGTGATCGATATTTTAGGCCCTCGATTTGATTCATGGTCATGAATATCGATGCCATTGCGCGTCCCACCAGAAGCTATCACCACTCCATAATTAAGACCTTGAAGCCAGCTTTGTATCATTGATAGCCCGTTGGCATTGAGGTCAACGTTGTATACTTTTGTCGAGTTGGGAATGAAGCTACCAACATTACGGCCTTTATGTGAACCGCCGTTGACAGCCTGCCATGTGACCGTATTTTCTTGCCATGTATTTTTTCCTGCGAAGATATCATATGTTCCTGAGGAGCGATTAAACACATCTAATATGACACTGGCTTGCTCTATATTTGCACAACTTGGGATTTCAGAAACGTCCCATTTAATCAGTGTTTGCATGCTACCGTAAGTGCTGTCAGATGCATCAGCAAGTAATTCATCTCGATGTTCATCGTAATTAGTACTTTTTCTTCTTGATGAAATAAATGTGTCGTCGCTAGCTTCTAGAACAACAGTGGTCCGTGTGGATTGATCAGGGTCAATGACGTTGATAAAGGTTGTTTGGCTGTTTCTAGCCCCTTCATTGTCAGTTACAGTCAATGTAACTTGATACTCGCCTGCAGATGCAAAAATATGATTTGTGTTTTGAACGTCACTGCTCTCGCCATCGCCAAATAGCCACTGCCATTGAACTATTTGACCATCGGGATCAGTCGATTTGTCACTAAAAGCTGCTGTCAATCCGTTTAACTGGGTGCTGAACTCAGCTATCGGTGCTTGATTAATGTCACCATCACATTCAGATTCATTATATTTGATTACGAGCTCTGAGGCGAAACCGGATTCTTTGTCGCTAAAGTCGATGCCGTCTATAGTGCCTGCAGAGGCAATAACGACCCCATAGTTAGACACTCCTCTTATCCAGCCTTCGACTGTAGCTTTACCCGCTGCATTGAGTTGAACACTATATTTACCTTTAGAGCCAGGTGTAAAACTGCCCAGCAAAGTACCTTGTTGATTATCACCGTTCACAGAATTCCAAGTTACTTGGTCTTCGGTCCAGTGACTTCTACCAGAATAAATGTGATAAGAGCCTGATGAAGGGTTGAAAATATCTAGAGTGATGGTTGCGACCTCTACTTTACTACATGAGGGTAACTCGGTCGTATCCCATTTTATTAAACTCTGCATTTCACCATACTGAACATCGGAGCCATCCGCTAAAAGCTGATCAGTTGACTCATCATGGTTTTGATTCGCATTACGGCTGGTGATGAAGGTATCATCACTGGCCTTAAGCGTTGCAGTAACGTTATCTCCGACATCATTACTTATCATTACGCTGCGTTTGTTGATGTCTGTTTTGAGTGCCATTACTTCACCAACCCCATTAGCCGTCCACCAGTTAATGCCAGAGGGGAGTAAGGTTGGGTTAGCGTCACGATCGGCTCTGCTGAGTGAAGATGGAGTACCATTAAACTGCGCGGTGCGAATATCCATTTGTGACTCTGAGACAGTGATCACTTTAAATTGTTGGATACTTGCCAAATCGAGAGTCCACGATTTAGCATCATTGGCTGAACGAGCAGGTGCCCCCCAGCTGCCTTCCCCGACATAGACAGTACCCGATTGTGTTGTGGTGAAATTACTGCCACTTGGTTTAACAACATCGGTTAACTTTGTTAAATGGGTATCTGATTCAACGACTAGGTTCATACCATGCTCGTAAAAGTCTTCTGCCCACCAGTTGAATAAAATTTGGTTGTCTGATTTCCCGCGATAATGAGGAAACATGGGTTTGTGATATTGCGCAACTCGCCATGCGGTTGTTTGCCCCATGTTGCTTAAGTCAGAAGATAACCAATTATTCTGTGCCCGCTGTAATGCCGTGCCTTCTCTCATGAATTGAGAGTTTAGAGTGTACACACGCATCAAAGGTGAAATGGCGACGCTGTAGAAAGTGTCATTGGCCGAACAAGTATCACTCTGGTTTGGATCAACACCAAACATTTTACAGATAGTACTGATATCGCTGTCCTCATGATTACCATGCGTGCTGATCATTGGATAAATGCGTTTATAGCTTAAGCCGTTGATGACGTCACTAGAATACGAAAGTTCCCAATCTTTTAACCATTGTATCCATTGTGAACGGTTATTATAGTCGGTAAAGTCACCACCATGCATAACGAAGAGCGGTCTTATTTTTGCGATTAGTTTATTACCCTCACGGCGATTGGTCCAACCTGTTCTAGTATCACCTCCTGCTACAAATACATAAGGAGTATTATCTGCAGGAGCAGTTTTAAACCAAAAGCGATCGCCGCAACCAGCATCATCACAAATTCGAAAATATACAGCAGAGTTAGCAGTTAGTTCAGTTAATCGAGCATGTTTTGTAGTGATGGAGGCCATGTTGGTTGTGAAAGTCACTGCTTTTGATTGCCAATTAGATTCGTTACTTTCATAGCCAAATTTTACATAGGCATTATTGTTATTACCGCTGGGAGTAAAGCTAATAGTGGCAGTTGTGCTAGCATTATTTTGCCAGCCCAAACGCACCCACTTACTCTCTGCTGCGGCTTTGTACGAAACAATCAAACTGACAGTTATTGCCATAAATGACAGAAGTACTTTTTTCATTTCTTTCTCCCAGAAAGAGGTATTTTTATGGTTTTTGGCTGAGATGGCATGCACTCATGAATCAGAATAAAAGCGTGGCATCTGTTGCAAATGAGATAGCGGACTAACTTACAATCTAACTGTTTATTTTTTATTAAAAATAAGTTTAAAAAATGTGTATTTTTAGTTGCAGGAACATCTTAAGGTGTATTTGGTCCCGCAACTAATCTCACAAATGCTGCATTTCGATAGGGAATGACGATCGGACTGCCGTCAATAAAGTTTATGGCGATGGCGCCTTGGTGTAAGTGTTGATATACACCTGTTAACGATTTATTGTGGTCGGCGGTCCAATAGTCGCCACGTTTGGTATGGGAAAAGAAATCATTTTGTATCTTGGGCATTCCTGTTTTGGGGTCGTAATGTACTAAACTCAATAGCTCTTTAGCCGTTGGTAGTCGCCAGTTATTAATACCACAACGGCCAAGCTGATTGGCCTTTCTAATCAGATCACTGGTGTCACATCGTGCACTCTCAAAGTAGCAATCCCCATTGTTTGGCTTTCCTTTATTGAGGGTGGGATTAAACCAAGAGTATGTCCATAGGCCATCATGAATTGATTCATCGTCGGTTTTATTTTCCCAGATTAAGCCCGTATTTTTATCTAAAACACACGCCCATGGACCATGCCAAAGTTGCATTGCTGTGCCATCGTTGTCTAGCTTGGTAAATCGAACGGGGGGACTCGGATCTGGCTGATGATGATATTGGCATAATGCCAATATCATCATCAGCCAGAAAAGGGTCAAAAACCTCAAGATATATTTATTCATGGAATAGCAACTTAATCGGGCGGGTATGGCGAGTATGCGCAATCTGACTATGATCAAATGCAGCAACCCAAATACAGGTACCATGCTTGATGATTACGTCTTTGTCAGAGCGTGTATTCAGTTTTCTTAAGACTTCTAAAGACCAAAATCCGTTGTGCCATTTAGCGTATGCTTTTACATGGGCTCTATCCCCTTCAAAGCGGTTAGAAGAATAGAGAATAGAGGGCATTTGCGTGCCAACGGGATATTGGTCATTTTCTGGGTGATAGGGCGTGCTATCAAACCATGGGATTATCCAAGACGATGATAAATCTGCAATATCATGTTTCACATTTGGGGATTGATACTGTGACATCTGTTCTTTATCAATAGGGAGGCGCTTCGGGATGATTTGGTTAGGGTAGTACCATTGCCAATTCATTTTATAAGCGCCAGATTCTTTGGCATCCTGATGATAGCCCGCGGTATATCGTCGCTCAGCATATCTAGGCTCTGTGGGTTCACCAATATAATTGTCATCCATCAGGAACATATTATTTGTGCGAACCGCTTTCCATTGCCATAGATCAACCAATCCTCGTTCTCTGTAATGGTATCCTTTGCCTGTCCAATGCTTTGGTTTATTTTCCAGAGGTTTGGGCCCTAAATGTGCGGTCCCCGCCGCATTCATCTCACAATGGTCAGACAAAATGACGGCAAATTTATCTTCGTAAAAAGTTTTCTCATCAAAGTTATGAAAACCATCTTGCTGAACTTGCCAGCCATTCTCAGTTTTTAACAAAGGTAAGTGACTTAAACTTTGTGTATTGTCTTGCCAGCGAAAATGAAAATAAGCGTCGTCTCCATTTTGCATTGCGCGAATACTGATTGGCGTTGTACCATCTTGAAAATTAGCACCGCTATGGGTGTGCACTGTGATTGACTCGGTACGCTGCCAGGCCAGCTCATTGGTTTGTCCATCAATTTTTATATAGATATCGGGTTCAATGCGGCTCAATAATAAAGGATGGTTATGATTTTGAAACCAATAATAACTGCTCAGGGTAAAAAATAACGAACTTAGAGAGATGATGAGCCACATCTGTTTATTGAGCCTGAATAGCGGTCTAAAAACGGGAAACAAAAAAGGCTTACCTAGCTGGATAAAATAACCGATAGTGTGAAATAAGACATAAATTAGCATTGCTAATGCAGCAGCAAAATGGATTTTCTTGATACTGGCAATGTCTAGCCAGGCATGTTCAGAATAGAGAAGCCATCCTGAAATGATTAGAGTTGGCAATACCCCTCTTAGCAAGCATGCAAGCACCCAATGATAAGCACCTTTAAATTGAGAGCGATTAAATTGTTTCAAATTAGCGAATACTTTTTTATACAAATACCATACGTATATGCCGGTTATGCCAGTTAATAGTAATGCACTATATGCATGAAGGGAGTGCATATCTCCTTGCGGTAACAAAAAATTAAAACGAAGAATGACGGGGTATTCTAAAACTGCAATTCGCAGTCCAGATAGCAGGCTGACCATCACAGTAGCAATGCCTAAAAAATGTAGTAGTGCCCATATGGTCTTACGATTCATGTTCGTACAACTTGATAAAAAGAATAAGTATATCAACGGCTTGTTACAAATATATTAAAAGCCATATCAATATCATTGATTGTTTATCATGTAAAAGTGCATAGATTTATGGAAAGTACATCAACATATTTATGATGACATGACTTTACTAAAAAGGAGTTTTTTTTTACAAAGATTAATGAAAGCATTTAAAGATTCTTTAACGGCATTGCTGAGTTTGGTACTTCATGCAGAGTTATTTTTACATTTGTAAGTTGTGTTTTCTGCGCAATTCAATTGAGGTAATTCTCTATAAGGACATTGCGCATAAATTGCTGGTACAAGATTTGCTAATGGTGGTGTAAGCTGTTCTCTACCCAGGTTCTGTTCTAGAACTTATGTCAACTTCTTTGAATCTACGTCTGGCATGGGCCAAAAAAACAGCTAGTGTGGCCTGTGTTTGTATATTGCCCTGATAACTATTCACATGCAAATAGCCTGAGTAACTCCCCAGATACTCTACCGCACAATGTCTGAACGATTATTGGTAAGCCGCTCTTCTAACCAATTAAAGTTTGAATCTTATACGCTTTAGAGCTTATTGAATCTTCAAAGAAAAACATTGCGCTTCACTCGAAATCTATCGCCACTTCTTTAGCCCCAATAGCACAACATTTTAATGACTTAAAATAGAGGTTTAAGTACCTGACAATACCTAAGTTTGCCTTTATTGTTCTAGGCAGCAGGTTTTAGAGACAATGCTGATTCTTCTTCATATCGCTTACCAAGTAGCCATCTAGTAGGTAAAATTAATAGGTAAACCATTCCTGTAAGGTATAACAGGTTGGCGCTCAACAGATACACCATAATGTGGGATATCAGTGCAATTAGGACAATGGCCAAATCAGTAAATATTTCACGTTTTATTGATATTTTGGAGACTGTTAGAATAAGCTTCTCGCAGTTTCTATAAATGTAGATATTCATCAGCATTAATAAACCGAAGATAGCCATTAATGTTGATGAGAATATGTGTATAAGTTGAGAGATTTGACCTAAGGTTAATGTTTCTTCCATTTTTATCGCACTTTGATAAAACGGAAAAAACGTTTCTAGTGCCAAAGTAAACATATACTTCAGTGGAAACACAAAAAACAAGATAGTAAATAAGAAACACGCAAGTAGGACTTTTAATGGCGTGTCCACTATATCAATAGAATTTAATAGTCTCGCCTGATTATTCCAAATAATGAACAACATCAAGAATGTAATAAAAAAACCAATAAAACCATGTGACATACTCTCAAACTCAGCATAGCTTTTAGGTATTTCCATTTTCACGACTAAAAAAGTGAGTGCCAATCCAAAGATTGCATCACTTAATGCTTCTATGCGAGATTTTGAAACCATTCAATTCATACCTATACGTTAGAATAAAAAACAAACTAAGATAACTGATTAAATAATAAAACCCTTATACAAATCAACAACGCTCAAAAAACTATCGTTTTTTGAAATTCATGACATCAATCAACAATCATTAGAAAGTAAATTTAATTGACGAAAGAAGTCGCAATACAGTGTTGGTTTTTATAAAAATTAAAAGCAAATTATATTAGGGAAAATGTGAAGGCTTTTACTTTAAAAAACTGCAGCCTATAGCCTAGACAGTACTGAAATATTAACTTATGTATTAAATACATATACTTATTGATTATTCTAAGTGTCTTCTTGTGAACACAAGAACGCGCTTCATAGATGCTAGCATCTTCAGGCAGATGAAGATTACCAGAATCAGGCATAATTCATTAGGACGTCAGGCTTTTTGTATTTGGGCTGCTAATGTCAGTGGTTCTTAAATCACCATTAAGGACAAATCATGAAGTCGAATGTAACTTTACTCACTCTTTTATTTTTAAGTCTTAGCGGTTGTTCTGTGAATCCAACTCACGACAAACCTAATGTAAAAGAAAGTGCATATTTTGGTGAGCAACCACCCGGTTTAGTACCTAAAATATTTGAGCCCAAGATTGTTTCACCAAACGGGGAGTTTGAAAGCGGTACATTCACGCCTGATATGCAATCTTTTTACTTCACCAAAGCCATAGGCGAAGACAATAATCGAGGCTTCTTTGTTATCCATAAAGAAAATAATCAGTGGGGAAAGGCGTCAAAAACAGCTATTCGTTGGCCACAGTTTTCTTATGATGGCAGCAAAATGTTCATCGGCAAAATGTATCGAGAGCGTAAAGGTAATGACTGGTCTGAGCCTAAAAGCCCAGGTGCGTTCATAAAACATATGGCGCATGGCAGATCGGTTTCTGCGAGTGGCACTTATTATTTCACCGGATATAAAGAGCGGGGTGTTGTCGGTGCTTTGTATTATTCCCGTTTTATCAACGGGCAGTATGAAGAGCCTATCAAGCTAAGAGATGATATGAATCAAGGAGAGTACATAGCGGGTTCCATGATAGCACCTGACGAATCTTACCTGATTTGGAGCGTGCAACGAGCCGAGGGTTTTGGGCAATCTGATCTCTATATTAGTTTTAAAGAGCAAGATGGCACTTGGTCGAAGGTTATAAACATGGGAGCAACGATTAATACAGAAAAACAGGAAAGCTCCCCTCAATTATCACCTGATGGAAAGTACTTCTTCTTTATTCGGGGGGATTGGCATATTAATGGAAGCGGCAAACGTGTTTATGAAGGAAAACAACACTGGGTAGATATTCAGCTGATAAAAAACTTAAA